>JAFMBU010000146.1 GCA_017858295.1 Porticoccaceae bacterium
CTCAAGCAAAGGATTACGTCACGTGTCATCAGTCAATAAAGTTGTTTTAGCCTATTCAGGCGGATTAGATACCTCGGTTATCGTCAAATGGTTACAAGAAGAATATAACTGCGAAGTGGTTACCTTCACCGCCGATATTGGCCAGGGTGAAGAAGTTGAACCCGCTCGTGCCAAGGCTGAAGCCCTGGGTGTTAAAGAAATTTATATAGATGATCTGCGTGAAGAATATGCTCGGGATTTTGTCTTCCCCATGTTCCGCGCCAACACTATTTACGAAGGCGAATATCTGCTGGGTACGTCTATTGCCCGTCCCTTGATCGCCAAGCGACTGATTGAAATTGCCAATGAAACCGGTGCTGATACGATTTCCCACGGCGCCACAGGCAAGGGCAACGACCAGGTGCGCTTTGAACTAGGTGCCTATGCACTAAAACCCGGTATTAAAGTGATTGCCCCGTGGCGAGAGTGGGATCTAAATTCCCGTGACAAGTTGATGGAGTACTGTGAAAAGCACAGCATTCCGGTTGAGATGAAGCGTGGCAAAAAGTCTCCTTTCTCCATGGATGCCAACCTGCTGCATATCTCCTATGAGGGCGGCAACTTAGAAGATCCTTGGTCCGAAGCCGAAGACGATATGTGGCGCTGGACTGTTTCCCCTGAGGAAGCTCCGGACGAAGCGCTCTACATGACCATCAGTTATGAGAAGGGCGATATTGTTGCCATCGATGGCGAAGCCATGTCACCGGCCACAGTGATTGAATATTTAAACAAGGTTGCCGGCGCCCATGGTGTCGGCCGTCTGGATATAGTTGAGAACCGCTACGTGGGCATGAAATCTCGCGGCTGTTACGAGACACCAGCGGGCACCGTGATGATGAAGGCGCACCGTGCCATCGAATCCATCACCCTTGATCGCGAAGTGGCGCATATGAAAGATGAGTTGATGCCCCGTTACGCCAAGCTGATTTATAACGGTTACTGGTGGGCACCTGAGCGACTAATGTTGCAGACGGCTATAGATCAGAGTCAGGAGCCGGTTAACGGCGATGTGCGCATTAAACTCTTTAAGGGCAGTGTTTCTGTTGTTGGTCGAAAGTCTGATGACAGCCTGTTCGATGCCAATATTGCTACCTTTGACGACGATGGCGGTGCCTATAACCAAGCCGACGCTGAGGGCTTTATTAAGCTCAATGCATTGCGCTTGCGCATTGCTGCCAATAAAGGTCGCGATATTCTCTAACGACTGAGTAGAGCTGTTAATTAGAGTTGTTATAACACCATCCTAAAAATCTCTGTCGCCTATCCCGGTGGCAGAGATTTTTTGCCTTTGATCCAAATCAAAGCGATTAAAAACCCCTAATAACAAGACCCTCTGTGCCGACGCAGGTTATAAAAACTGTCTATGCTTTTAGCGTACTTGCGCTTTAGGCTCCCCCTTGTAGCGCTTATCCATAATCCAATAATGCTAAGTCTCAGGGAAGCAGTATGAGTAATCAAAACCCCTCCGGTGTTCTGCCTCAATACAACAACAAAATTGTCAAACAGTTCGCCATCATGACCGTAGTCTGGGGAATCGTTGGTATGCTGGTTGGTGTTGTTATAGCAGCACAGCTGGTCTGGCCGGAATTAAACTTTGGTCCCTGGTTTCACTTTGGTCGCCTGCGACCGCTGCATACAAATGCAGTGATTTTCGCTTTTGGCGGCTGCGCACTGTTCGCCGCAAGTTATTATGTGGTCCAGCGTACCTCTCAGGCTGCGCTGATCTCGGATCGTCTTGCGGCCTTTCACTTCTGGGGTTGGCAGCTGGTGATTGTGGCGGCGGCGATTACATTGCCCTTGGGTCTGACTTCATCGAAAGAGTATGCTGAGCTTGAGTGGCCCATCGACATTTTAATTACCCTGGTCTGGGTCTGTTACGCAATAGTCTTTTTCGGCACCATTGTTAAGCGGCGAGTAAAGCATATCTATGTCGCCAACTGGTTCTTTGGCGCCTTTATTATTGCCGTTGCCGTACTGCATATAGTTAATAGTTTGGCGGTGCCAGTCAGTTGGTTTAAGTCCTACTCGATCTTCCCCGGCACCATCGATGCCATGGTGCAGTGGTGGTATGGGCACAATGCTGTGGGCTTCTTTTTGACCGCAGGGTTCCTCGGCATGATGTACTACTTCGTGCCCAAGCAAGCTGAGCGGCCAGTCTATTCCTACCGTCTATCCATAGTCCATTTCTGGGCTCTGATCGCCATTTATATCTGGGCCGGCCCCCATCATTTACATTATTCAACGCTGCCAGATTGGGCTCAGAGTTTGGGGATGGTGATGTCGATCTTACTCTTGGCACCTTCCTGGGGCGGTATGATCAACGGCATGATGACGCTGTCCGGTGCCTGGCATAAGTTGCGCACCGATCCGACCTTGAGATTCCTGGTGGTCTCCCTTTCTTTTTATGGCATGTCGACCTTCGAAGGGCCGATGATGGCAATCAAAACGGTAAACGCCCTATCCCACAATACCGACTGGACTATTGGTCATGTGCATTCAGGTGCGCTCGGTTGGGTGGCGATGATCTCTATTGGTTGTCTCTATCATTTGTTCCCCCGGCTCTATGGCAAGAAAAAAATGTACAGCGAAAATCTGATCAATGTGCACTTTTGGATGTCGACCATTGGCACTGTGCTCTATATCGCCTCGATGTGGGTCAATGGTATTGCCCAGGGTTTGATGTGGCGCGCCTTTAACAGCGACGGCAGCTTGACCTACAGTTTTGTCGAGTCGGTGGAGGCCAGTTACCCAGGTTACTTTGTGCGCTTTATTGGCGGCGCAATCTTTTTTACTGGCATGTTGCTGATGGCCTATAACGTCTGGAAAACCATCGCAGACAAACAGTCCCAGGCGCAAAAAATTGAAGGAGCGGCCCATGCCTAGTAAGCATTCAATTATTGAGAAAAACATTGGCCTGATGATTGTACTGATTATTGTGGCGATCAGCTTTGGTGGCCTCGCACAAATAGTTCCGCTGTTTTTTTCCACTGACACCAATGAACCCATCGAGGGTTTGATGCCGCTGCCAGCTCTGGCGCTAGAGGGGCGCGATATCTATATTCGCGAGGGCTGTCATGTTTGCCACACGCAAATGATCCGACCGTTTCGCTCTGAGACTGAGCGCTATGGCCACTACAGTGTTGCCGGTGAACAGGTCTATGAGCATCCGTTTCTCTGGGGTTCAAAACGTACAGGGCCAGATTTAGCTCGGGTAGGGCAGCGCTACAGCGATGACTGGCATCGGGTGCACCTGAATAATCCTCGGGATGTAGTACCTGTATCCAATATGCCAGCCTTCCCCTGGCTATTTGATAATCAGGTGGATGGCTCCGATACCGCTGCCAAAATGCGCGCCCTGCGCAGTGTCGGTGTGCCCTATACGGACAAGGATATAGAGCAGGCTGAGGCCGATGTGACCGGCTACAGTGAAATGGATGCACTGATTGTTTATCTGCAACAGCTGGGCACATTGATCCAGCAGAAGCGCTGAGGGCATATGAATACAGGAATTTTGCAGGGAATAGGCACTGTCTTGGCCATGGCCGCATTTGTTGGGGTCTGCGTCTGGGCTTGGAGCTCAAAAAACAAACAGCGTTTTGACGAAGCCGCGCAGCTGCCGTTTATGGATGAGGATGACCTAGATACAGAGAGTCCTGCAGCAAACAAGATCAAACACAGCCAAGAGGATCAGGGAAGACAAAACCATGAGTGATTTTTGGAGCATCTGGATCAGTGTAATAACCTTCATCGTTATATTGGGCAGCGTCTGGCTATTGATGGCTAACCGCAAAACCGAAGTAAAAGGTGATTTGGCTGAGGGTGAAATTCCTAAAACCGGTCACGTCTATGATGGCATTGAGGAGTATGACCACCCACTGCCTGCCTGGTGGTTCTGGATGTTTATGGCTAGCGCAGTGTTTGCCCTAGTCTATCTTGTGCTCTATCCGGGGCTGGGAAATTATAAAGGTCTGCTGGGTTGGACTCAGGAAGGGCAGTGGCAGGAACGAGTGGATAGCGCCAACCGCGTGCTCGACGAGCAGTACAAAATTTATGGGGCCACCGCGATTGATGATCTGGCTGCCGACCCCTCAGCACTGCGCATGGGGCGTCGCCTGTTTAATAATAATTGCTCACTGTGCCATGGTATAGGTGGAATCGGCGCCAATGGATTTCCCGATCTCAGTGACAGTGACTGGCTCTACGGTGGATCTGCTGAAGCTATTGTTCACTCCATAACCCAGGGACGGCAAGGGGTTATGCCAGCCTGGGGTCCGGCGCTGGGCGATCGGGGTGTAGAGGATGTGGCCGACTTCGTGATGAGCCTCAGCGGTTTGCCCTTTGATATGCAGCGTGCCGCCCGCGGTGCCGACCAGTACCAAATGTTTTGTGCCAGTTGCCACGGCCCCGATGGCGGTGGCATGCAGGCCCTAGGTGCTCCTAACCTAAAAGATAAGATCTGGCTCTACAATCAAGCTGATACCAGTCTGCTAGAGAATATTCGCCACAGTATTCGAAATGGCCGCAATGGCAAGATGCCCAGCCATGGCGACAAACTGCGTGCCGAGAAAATTCACCTTATTAGTGCCTATGTTTATAGCCTGTCTCAGACTAACCA
>JAFMBU010000147.1 GCA_017858295.1 Porticoccaceae bacterium
GTGGAGGGATCTCCTGCAATCGGCAGCGAGCTTTCGACTTGGTGGGGGTAGATTTTTAGCGCAGGTGCAATATTTCAATGAGATCCTTCGGCTTCGTTCAGGATGACATTGTTGGAGGGTGTATCCTTTTTGGTGGCGCCCTTTTTTCGACCCAACAGATAATGACCCCGGCCAAATATCTTGTCATCCCGACCGCAGTGGAGGGATCTTTTAAACTTGGCAGCGAGCTTTCGAGTTGGTAGGGTCAGATTTCCAGCGCAGGTGCAATATTTCAATGAGATCCTTCGGCTTCGCTCAGGATGACAGGGTTGGGAGCGTCATTCCGACCGCAGTGGAGGGATCTTCTAAACTTGGCAGCGAGTTTTCGACTTGGTGGGGGGGCTTTTCAGCGCAACCCAGCGATCAACAAACGCCCATAACATCCCCATAGCTGTGCTATGATCCCGACCGAGTTGACCAGGCAGTCGCTGTGTTGATTTCTCTGATGTTCGCTTGCGATCATTAAGGGTGCAACGCGGAGGAAAGTCCGGGCTCCACAGGGTAGAGTGCCAGGTAACACCTGGGAGGCGAAAGCCTACGGCCAGTGCAGCAGAGAGAAGACCGCCGATGGTTCGTTCGCGAACACAGGTAAGGGTGAAAGGGTGCGGTAAGAGCGCACCGCGCTACTGGTAACAGTAGTGGCAAGGTAAACCCCACTCGGAGCAAGACCAAATAGGTTTCCTTTGGCGCGACCCGCGCTGGAAACGGGTAGGTTGCTTGAGGCAAACGGCGACGTTTGTCCCAGATGAATGACTGTCCACGACAGAACCCGGCTTATCGGTCAACTCACCTAATTTTTGTAGGCAATCCATTCGGATTGTCTATTCCATTTAGATATATAAAAATCTAAAAATAGTAAAAATTATTCTTAAAACCCTTTAAAGCTAGAAGTTACATTAACTTCTAGCTTTAGCCATATGTTTTATATTGCGAAATATTTAAGGCCTTCAGAGCTACTCATCACAAACTGATGATATTGCCGGAACTTACTGATTTTATTCACTTTTTCACCCCTCACTGAGCCTTGACTTTAACCCTAGCTGTGAATAGTGTACACATATGGGTAAAAGTGGCAAAAAGTGGCGAATATAGGTCCCTGTACCAACAAAAAAGACTCAAGGGCCTAAAGGGGTGGTAAGTGTTTAAGGGTAGCGATCCAATCAATATGGACACAAAAGGCCGGATGGCAATTCCGACCCGCTACCGTCCCCTGCTCGACGAACTCTGCGCTGGTGATCTGGTTATCACCATCGATATGAAGTCTACCTGTCTTATGTTGTCGCCGCTTCCTGAATGGAAAAAATTCGAAGAAAAAGTCGCCGCCTTGCCTGCTCTCGATGAGCTCGCCGAGATGTTGAGTCGTTTTGTTGTCGGTCAAGCCAAAGACCTCCAGGTCGATGGCAGTGGTCGAATTCTGATTCCGCCGGAGTTGCGCGGCTATGCACAGTTGGAGAAAAAATTGGTATTGGTAGGTCGCAGTCAGCGCCTTGAAATCTGGTCTGAAGAGAACTGGAACAGCGAGCGTGAAAAGTCACAGGCAACTTACCGCAACATGCTTCTCGACCGAGACAATATGTCGGATGCATTGAAGAATCTCTCTTGGTAGAGGTTCCTGTGAATGAGATTGAAAAGCCGGAGCACACTAGCGTCCTTTTGCATGAGGCAATCGATGCAGTGGTTACAGATCCAGATGGCTTTTATATAGACGGCACCTTCGGTCGCGGTGGGCACACCGCAGAGCTGCTTTCAAGGCTCTCTGAACAGGGCAGGGTGTTAGCCATTGATAAAGACCCTCAGGCGATTGCCGCGGGTCGAGAGCGCTTTGCTGATGACAGCAGATTGACCATTGTTCACGGCTCCTTTGCCGATATGGGCGACTGGCTTGAAGGGCGAGAGGTGACAGGTGTATTGCTCGATTTGGGTGTCTCCTCACCGCAGTTGGATCAGGCAGAGCGCGGCTTTAGTTTTATGCGTGATGGGCCATTGGATATGCGTATGGATACTAGTTCTGGGTTGTCGGCGGCAGAGTGGATTGCCACTGCAGCTGAAGCAGACATTGCTCAGGTGATCAAAGAGTTTGGTGAAGAGCGCTTCGCTAAACGTATGGCCACGGCTGTAGTGCGTGAGCGCGAACTTGCGCCGATCACTAGAACAGTACAGTTGGCAAAAATTTTGGCCGATGCGCACCCAGCATGGGAGCGCGGCAGACATCCGGCAACCAAGGCATTTCAGGCGATCAGGATTTTTATTAATCGCGAACTGGATGATTTGGTGGCGCTATTGGAGCAGGTGATAGATTTGTTGAAGATCGATGGTCGACTAGTGGTTATTAGCTTCCATTCTCTTGAGGACCGCAAGGTTAAGCGCTTTATCCGCGATCAGGAACGAGGCATCAAGCTGCCGAAAAACCTTCCGGTTAGGGATGTAGAGCGCGGTGTTCGATTAAAGAAGATTGGCAAGGCAGTTAAGCCTGAGGCAGTTGAAGTTGGCGGTAATGTTCGCTCGCGCAGCGCGGTAATGCGTGTTGCCGTGCGTGTTGCATGAGTGCTGTGACAGGCCGTGACTCAGCGCAGCTTGCGCTGCTTTGGATTGTTGTGTTGATCAGCGCAATGGCGGTGGCTTACAGCAGCCATGTGTGCCGACAAAAGTATGACCAGTTGACGGCTCTCGAGCGTGAGAAGAATCAACTACAGGTGGCTTACGGTAAATATTTACTGGAGCAGAGTGCCTGGGGATCGCTGCAGCGGATCGAGACAATGGCTAAGGAAGGTCTGGATATGCATAGTCCGCAGCCCCAGGAAATAATAATGGTGAAGCGATAAAGTGGCTAAAAAGTCGATAAAAAATACCCTATCGCGCGGGCGTTACTATCTGGTAATGCTGGTCCTAGGTTCACTGCCCCTGATCGTTGCAGTTAAGATTGCCCAACTGCAAATTATGCCCAGCGAAGAGCGTGGCGCCGAGTTTCTCCAGACTCAGGGTGATGCCCGCGCCATTCGCACTGAAACCATTCCCGGTCACCGCGGTTTAATCACTGACCGAAATGGCGAGCCACTGGCGGTTAGCACGCCGGTCACTACCCTGATCGCCAATCCTAAGCGAGTTAATGAGTATGCTCAGGCCGATGATCTAGCGAAGCTGGCCAAAGCCCTGAATATTTCCCTGGTGCAGCTGCAGAGCCGCCTCAAGCGTTACCGTAATAAATCCTTTATGTATTTGGCCCGCCAGTTGCCCAGTGTTGAAGCTGATCGAATTCTCGACTTACAGGTGCCAGGTGTGTTTGGCCGTCAGGAATACAAACGCTTTTATCCCGCCGGAGAAGTCACCGCCCAGCTGGTGGGTTTTACCGATATTAATGATGCGGGCCAAGAGGGTATGGAGCTGGCTTACAATGCAGTTCTGGCTGGAGAGCCCGGCGCCAAAAAAGTAGTTAAAGATCTTGCCGGTCGAGTGATTAAAGATATTTCCCTGGTCAAGCCAGCCAGTCATGGTAGTACCCTGCGCCTGAGTATTGATCTGCGCGTTCAGTACGCCGCCTACCGGGCATTAAAAGCTTCGGTGCAGAAGCATCAGGCCAAGTCCGGCTCGGTGATTGTGCTCGATGTGCACACCGGCGAAGTGCTGGCCATGGTTAATCAGCCCTCGTTTAATCCCAATGATCGCACCAACTTGAGTCCGGATTCGATCCGCAATCGTTCTGTCACCGACATGATGGAACCTGGCTCTACGGTTAAGCCATTCACTATTTTAGCGGCTCTCGAGAGCGGTAAATTCGAGCCTGAGACAGTGATCAATACCAGTCCCGGCTATCTCAAAGTTGCCTACAAAACCTTTGTTGATACCCGCGATTACGGCTCTCTCAATCTGGCCGGCATTCTCAAAAAGTCGAGTCAGGTGGGCACTACCAAACTGGCTTTGGCGCTCAACCCAGATACGACCCGCGAACTATTTGAGCGTGTTGGTTTTGGGGAGGGTATTGGCAGTGGCTTCCCTGGTGAAACCGCCGGTAATTTACCCGGTTATCGCAAATGGGATCCTGTGACTCAGGCGACCTTTGCCTTTGGTTATGGGTTGAGCGTTTCTTCATTACAGCTGGCTAGAGCCTATTCGATTCTTGCCAACAACGGCCTGCGCCACGAAATCACCATGCTCGCCACTGACACTGCTCCGGATAATGTCCGTGTAATGGATGCTCAGTTGACGGCAACTGTTCGCTCTATGCTTAAAACCGCGGCCAGCGATCAGGGCACCGGCAAGCGCGCCATGATCGATGGTTACTCAGTGGGTGGCAAGACCGGCACGCTGCACAAAATCAAGGCTGGTGGCGGCTATGATCAGCATCGCTATATGTCTGCTTTCGCTGGCCTAGCTCCAGTGGATGATCCGCGTTTGGTAACCATTGTGGTTATAGATGAGCCCCGAGACGGCGATTATTTTGGCGGCCTGGTGGCTGCCCCGGTATTTTCTGAGGTCACCGGCAGTGCCCTGCGCCTGTTGCAGGTGACACCAGATGCCATGAGCGCCGAGCGCAATATTGTCAGCCTGCCAACCACGCTGGCGAAGCGGGGCGGCTTATGATGGCTTCAGCAAAATATCCAATT
>JAFMBU010000148.1 GCA_017858295.1 Porticoccaceae bacterium
TGGAAATTCAGAACCATGACGGTGATGGATGCTGGCGACAAGCAGCTTGTACAGGCCTCCAAAGATGACTGTCGCATCACGCGTTTTGGAGCTTTGTTGCGCAGAACATCAATGGATGAGTTGCCTCAATTCTTTAACGTTATTACCGGCACCATGTCCATTGTTGGCCCACGGCCACATGCCGTGACTCACAATGAGTTTTACCGCACTGCGATCCACGGTTACATGCTGCGCCACAAAGTTAAGCCAGGTATCACCGGCCTTGCGCAAATTAAAGGTTATCGCGGCGAGACCGACACCCTGGCAAAGATGGAAGGGCGGATTAAATATGACCTTGAATATATCCGCAGCTGGTCACTCTGGCTCGACGTCAAATTAATTCTGATAACAGCCTTTGGCGGATTTCTAAACAAAAATGCTTACTAACAACTGACCCCGGACCGGCGGCTTCTAAAGAGCTCAATTAGGTCTACACTAAACTGAAGGATTAGAGAGGAAGGAGATCATGGAAATGATAGTTGGATATTTAACCCGTAAATTAAACAGCACGTTAAGAATAGTCTTTGTAACAGCTGCGGTTGCGTCCCTAGGACTCTGTCAAATTGCTGCCGCAGACAGCTACAAACTCAACCCGGGAGATCAGGTTGAGATATCGGTTTGGAACGAAGAAAATCTGCAAAAGACCATCACCGTATTACCCGACGGTATGATCTCATTTCCCCTTGTTGGGCATTTGCAAGCTGCAGGTAAAAGCGCCGCAGAAATTGAAACCACCATCGCCGCAAAACTCGACGCTTACATAGCCGATCCAGAGGTCAATGTGACCGTCACCAGCACCAGAGGCAACGTTGTATTTGTTGTTGGCAAAGTCTTAAAGCCTGGGCCCATTGTGATGATTCAGTCCACCACTGTTATGCAGGCACTGGCCATGGCTGGCGGATTAAATGAATTTGCTTCAGCTAACTCGATCAAAATTATCCGCCGCAGCGGGCTTGAGGAAGGCGCGCAAGAAACATTGCTCAAAATCCGATACTCCGATCTTGAAAAGGGCAATGATCTGTCCTCCAACCATATTCTCAATTACGGAGACGTTATTGTCGTCCCCTAGATAGCAAGGATTCGCTATGAACAAGACCATTAATCAAATCGCAGTCGCAGTTGCACTGGCCGCAGTGCCAGTCTTCTCCAGCGCCGCCGCTTGGGTGCCAGGTTATAGCTTGAACGCCGATGTCAGTTATGACGACAACTTTTTTATGAGTGAGTCAGAGCAGGACACATGGGTTTATGCTGTTAAGCCACAGGTTTCGCTTATGTATGTTTCGCCAGTGGCAAAATCCGAGCTTGATGCTCGGGTGGCAGTAAAGCGCTACTCTGAATTCGAGCAATTTGACTCCGAAGACCCCGCCTTTGACTGGAGAAACAGCTATAAAACCGAACGTTCAAGCTGGGGCTTGGATTTTGGATACAGCGAGAACTCACAGCGCGATGCAGCAGAGTTGGATACAGGTGTGTTTGATTCCAATAGCCTTGTCGAGACAATCTATGTTAACCCCAGAGTCAATATCGACCTCACTGAGAAGGACCAATTAGGTATATCCCTAAATTTTAGCGACCGAGATTACGACACCAATGACTTTTCTGACAACGACAATCAGACCCTTGGCTTAAATTGGCAGCATCGACTCAACGAAGTCTTGAGCACCACTGCAATGGTCAGTATCTCCCAGTACGATGCCGACAGAGTCGCGATCAGTAACAGTGAAACCGAGTACCTGCAGGCCACAGTGGGCTTTATCTACAAGCGTTCTGAGGCCATGACAATCAATGGCAGCCTCGGTCATTTTGAAACTGACCGCCAGCAGCGACTTTTCTTTGGCCCCGTCACCGTGCTCTCGGACAGTGAAACCACAGGCGCACTGTTGCGCCTAGGTGTCAGTTACAGCTACGAAAAGGATGTTTTCTCATTCAATCTGTCCCGAGGACTTTATCCATCTAGTCAAGGGCTCGTAGAAGAGCGTGACAGCATTGCCCTGGACTACGAGCACCAGTTCAGCGGGCGCAGTGCTGGCGGTATTAATATCCTGTGGCATGACACCGAGTCGAGTCTTGAAAACCGTGAAACATTCTCTCTGTCACCCTTTTATCGCTATAGGCTCACGGAAAAAATAGATCTCCAGACTTCCTATATTTTTAGGAGTTTTGATCGTCAATCCACCCTTGATAAAGTCGAGTCAAATCGCGTCAAGGTTGGTTTGCGCTACAGCTTTTAATAATAAGAAATAGATAAAAAGGACGTTGCACCCACATGGAAGAAACTGAAAAGTCGCTACTCGATTACTGGGATATGCTGCGCAGGCGCAAACGCTATATTATTATCGCGTTCCCCCTGCTGCTGGCTCTAAGCACCACCATCACATTCTTGCTTCCGCCGATCTATCAGTCTGAAGGCGTCATTCTGATCGAAAGTCAGGAAATTCCTCAAGATCTGGTGCGCTCCACAGTAACCAGCTATGCAGAGCAGCAAATTCAGGTGATTAAACAGCGCATTCTCACCACTTCGCGCATTCTGGAAACCTTGGATAAATACAAGGTCTACGAGAACGAGAGAGAGGGCAGCACAATCTCTCTGTTAGTGGAAAAATTTCGCAGCGCCGTCAATGTTGAAATGATCAATGCCAATGTGATTGATCCGCGAAACGGCCGAGCACAGCGCGCCAGTATCGCCTTCAAAGTTTCGTTTATGGACGAATCCCCCGATATTGCGCAAAAGGTCGCCAATGAACTGATCACCATGTTCCTCGATGAGAACGTTAAAACCAGAACTGGAAAAGCTGCCGACACCGCCAGCTTCCTCAGCGACGAAGCCAACAAAATGCAAAAGACCGTGCAAGCCCTTGAAGAGCAAATAGCCGACTTTAAACTCGAATTTGGCGACAGCCTGCCAGAACTGCTGCAATTTAATCTCTCGATGATCACTAACCTCGAAGAAAAAATTCGCGCCCACCAGTCCGAAGCCATCCGCCTCAATGATCAGGTACATTTTTTAAGTCTCGAACTGGCCAGTATGGATCCCTATGTCGCCAGTAACGACGGAGTAACGACCCTCAGCAGCCAGGTTCGGCTGGCACAGTTACAGAGTGAATTAAATAGCCTTGAGAACAAATATTCAGAGTCACATCCCGACATAAAGCGCCTACATCGCGAGATCGAAGGATTGCAGAAAGAAGTGGCTGCCGACTCACTATTCCAGCCCGAGCAGGACCTCAGCGAAATCTCCAATCCACTCTACCGCCAGATAAAAATAAAAATCGATGTCACCGAAAAAGAACTGGCACGAACCAATCTAGATCGCGTCAAAATGCAGGCCGAGGTCAAGCAATATCACCAGAGGGTTGCTCGCACCCACGAAGTGCAGCGCAGTTACGACGACATGACCCGTGACTACGAAAGTACCAAGCGCAAATATCAGGAACTGCGCGCCAAGCAGTTTGAAGCGGATGTGGCACAAACTCTTGAGTCAGAAAACAAAGCAGAGAGTTTTACCCTAATCGAGCCACCCCTGCGACCTACAGAATCAGTCAAACCAAACCGCCCTAAGCTAATGATGATGGGTCTGTTTCTCTCTGGCGCCATCTCTGTCGGACTAGTGTTGTTGGCAGAAATGCTTGATCCAGCAGTCAGAAGCATCAAAGACATTACCCGTATCACCGGGGCCGAGCCCCTGGCGCTTATCCCTTTAATGTTGAGTGATGAAGACTACAACAAGAAAGGTAAATCGCGAAAGCGACTGATTATATTCGCCGTATTACTGGTTCTCGCCATGTTCGGTATCGTCCACTATTTTGTTCTCAGCTTAGATATTGTCTGGTTCAAAATAATGGCCAAAATTAATATGTTGTAGGCAATTACTATGTCGCGAATTCACAGAGCACTGGAAAAAGCCAGAGAGAAACGTCAAGAGCACAAACGCAGTGTCGGCAAAGGCTCGCCGCTGGAAAAAATTGTCTATACCGACAGCCAGGTGGTGCAACTTTGCCATAAAGAGCTGGAAAAAAATCGTGTCGTATCTCGCTCAGCACACGACCCAAGGTCTCAGCTATTTAGAACCCTGCGTACCACCATCCTCAAGCAGATGCGGGCTCATGACTGGCGCAGCATCGGCATCGTCTCCCCATCACCAGGAGAGGGCAAATCACTGGTCGCCAGCAACCTTGCCGCCGCCATTGCCATGGAAGTGAACTACACAGCACTACTTGTAGATATGGACCTGCGTAACCCGGGCATCAGCAACTATTTTGCCATCGACCCCAAGTTAGGTTTAAGTGACTACCTTAAGGGCGACGCAGAAATTGGCGATCTACTCGTAAACCCAGGAGTCGACCGCTTGCTGTTGCTGCCAGGTCGGGACAGTCTCGATAATTCTTCAGAGCTGATTTCAAGCCCGCGCATGGTCTCGCTATTTCACGAGCTCACCCAGCGCTATAAATCGCGCATTGTCATCTACGATATGCCGGCCATCTTGCCCCGAGACGATGTACTCACCGCAATGAATAATATCGACTGTTTCTTAATGGTCATCGAAGAAGGGCGCAACTCAGAAGTCGAAATTCGCAAAGCCATGCAGTCAATGCAGAAGGC
>JAFMBU010000149.1 GCA_017858295.1 Porticoccaceae bacterium
TTTAACTCATCCTTGAGCTGTTCATACTCTGCGCGAACCTGCTCGAGAATCTGTGCCATTTAAATATCCTTGTGATCACTGACCCTGGCTGCGGCGAAAAGAGACGTCGCGGGCCCGCTGCCGATAATGATCTATGGTCTGACGAGTCATGGAACTGCGAGTTTCATCGAGGACGCTAAGGCTCATAACTGCAGCCATGCTATCTACCGACTCGATCATAATATCGAAGGCCGAGACTGGATCTTCTATATCATCTAGAGCCATAAATAGGGTTACACCGGGGGTGGTCATCTGATCGATGGTTTTCAGATCGAAGGTGCCAGGATTGACCAGATTGGCCATGCTAAAAAGGACTTCGCCGGAACCGTCTTCGTGGAGATGACGCTGAAATATTTTTAATTCGCCATAGCGAAGACCAACATTCAGTGCGGCTTCCTGCAGTTGCCGGCCACTGAGCACTTCACCCTTCGGCGCCATAAGGTGCATAACCAATATCTGCTGCTGCACTGAGGCAGCTTTGGCCGGTGCTGGTTCGCTTGGCGTGGCAGGCTTAGATGAGGCTCTAGCGCTGTCGACAGGCTTTTCATTGAGTTCAAACTGCTCTTGCTTGGGCTGCTTATGACCAAAGTCCGGTTTATTGTCGAGAGCGCGGCGTAAGTTCTCTTCCACCTGCCGGATATCTTTTTCGTCTCTGATGCCGACTATGCGTGAACCACCGGAGGGAAACTGGCTGTCGTTTAAGGGCTCTTCAAAATCATCGGTACGGGAGTTTTTCTGCAACTTGCGCGATGACATATGCAGGTTTTCGTAGCGATGCTGTTTTATACGGCGTGCGCCATCCAAAATGACGGCCAGTAACACTAGCAGACCTACGGCGATTAAAACTTCTCTTGGGCCAATTACATCCATACAGACAGCTACTCAAAAAACATCAATTCTTTTTATGCCGGGTAATCGCTTTTCAGTGATTGATCCGCCCAGCTCACTACTCCATTTGAATACTACTTATCTAAACACTACTTATCTACACACTACTCTATTCAAACACTACTCTATTCAAACACTATTTTTACTATCAGGCATCTGCCAATTCGGCAGCCTGATTGACATCAACACTGACTAAGCGCGAGACGCCAGGTTCATGCATGGTCACGCCCATTAACTGATTGGCCGCTTCCATTGAAATCTTATTGTGGGTAATAAAGATAAACTGTACCTGATCCGACATCTCTTTAACCATTGCTGCATAGCGACCCACATTGGCATCATCCAAAGGCGCGTCCACCTCGTCAAGCATACAAAATGGTGCCGGATTAAGTCGGAATATAGCAAATACCATGGCAATTGCGGTGAGTGCTTTTTCACCACCGGAGAGCAACTGGATAGAGGCATTCTTTTTACCCGGAGGTCTGGCCATCAGGGTAACGCCGGTATCCAACAGATCGTCGCCGGTTAGCTCTAGGTAGGCGTGACCGCCGCCAAAGAGTTTGGGGAACAGCTCCTGGATATTTTTGTTGACCAACTCAAAGGTCTCTTTAAAGCGGGTGCGAGTTTCACGGTCGATTTTTTGGATCGCCGTTTTCAGGGTTTCCATGGCTTCTTCGAGTTCGGCGTTTTGGGTATCCAGATAATCTTTGCGCTCAGATTCGATCTTGTACTCATCGATGGCCGCCAGATTAATAGGGCCAAGGCGATTAATACGGTTGCCAATCAACTGCAGTTGCTCTTCCCAATCCACCATCTCAGCATCGTCGGCCAAATTCTCCAGCAGAGTTTCAAGATCGCCGCTCTTCTCGACGATCTGCTCTTCGATAGTGCGACTCAGAGTCGTGATCTCTTGGGCGGCAATGCGCTGAGTTTCCAATCTGCCACTGACCTCTTGCAACTGCTCTTCGCGCTCACTGCGCTGTTGCTCTTGCTTGCGCATTTCGTGGTCTACTTCTTCCATCTCTGTACGAGCGGTGTTCAGTTCGCCTTCAATAGTGAGTCTTAACTCAAGCTTTTCTTCCAGCTCAAGTTGATACTTGTCCGATGGATCATCTTTTATATCAAAAGCTTCGCGGAGCTGAGTGCGGCGTTCCTGGAGTCTCGCCACCTGAACTTTAAGCCGTTCGATGCCCTCAAGAATAGAGCTTAACTGAGTACTTAATGAACCTTCGCGAACCGCTAGATCATGGCGCTGGTCACGGTCCTGACGCGCTTTTTGGCGAGCTGTGTCAAGATGCTCACGGAAACCTTCACGCTGCTCCACCAAGGTTTCGCGACGCTCTGTATCCGCTTCCATCTTTTCGATGGACTGCTGCAGCAACTGGCGGGCTTCCGCTAAATTTTCCTGCTCCAGCAGCTGCTGCTGATGGACTTCGGCGAGCTCTTTATCAGCGCGTTCTTTACGCGCCTTGAGCTGTTCGATCTGAACTTGGAAGCCACTGAGCTTAGAGCGCAGGTCGGCATAGGCACTCTGTTGTTGGGCGACACTGGCGGCAATTTCCTGGCGCTGGGCTTCCAGTTCCTGAAGCTTATTTTCATTGCTCTGGCGCTGAGTTTCCAATTCGCCAATCTGCTTATCTAGAGCCTGTTTCTGCTCGCCAATACTGAGTAACTCTTGCTTGCGTTTAAGCACGCCGGCGGTCGCATCTTTGTCTCGAGCCACTCGAAGCCAGTTATTACCCAACCAGATACCTTCCCGGGTAACCACTGATTCGATCGGCGACAGAGAGGGTTGCAAGGCAACCGCTTCAGCCAGGGTGTCAGCGGCATAAATATTCCCCAACAGCCCCTGAACTGCGTCACCGCTAACCAGATCGCTAAGCAGTTTGGCTTTGTTACCACTGGCAGCCGCCTGACCGGTTTTGCCAATCAGTAATAATTCGCCCTTTTTAAAATCATCCAGCAGGCTAATGTTGGCTACCACATCATCCACGGCAACTGCCTGGAGATAGCTGCCCAGCACGGTTTCGGCGGCCACTTCCCAGCCCTCGTCCGGCTTGACCGAGTCCACTAGGCGCGGGTTGGAACCCAGACCTTTTGAATCCAACCATTTCTTCTCTGCATCATCGCCCATCGCGGCTTGCTGCAGAGCTTCAAGGGAGGCGCGGCGGCCATTTAAACTCTGTTGCTGACTGCGGGCCTGATCCAACTCAACACTGAGTTGTTTGACGCTGCTGCGGGCAGTTTCAATCTCTGCGCTATTTTCTAAGCGCTGGCTTTCAATATCCTCGCGAGCTTGCTCGGCGTCGCTGAGCTGCTCTTGAATCAGCGCCATCTCCTCTTCAGCTGGGCTGGCTAAATAGCTGCTGGCTTCGGTGGCGAGGTTTTCATGGCGCTCGCTGAGACGTCGCATCAACTGCTCGAGATGCTGGATGCGTGACTGCTGCACTTCGGCTTGCTGGCGCGGTGCCGCGGAGGTCTGGTTAAATTCGTCCCAGGCCTGCTGCCACTGCTGCATGGATTCTTCGGCGGCCTGTAATGTTTCCGTTGAAACGGTCTCGGCTTCGCGAGCCAGCTCCAGAGCCGGTGCCAGCTGATCGAATTCCGCTTGCCAGCCTGTGGCTTTCTGAATGTCGGCGTTGAGGTGTTGCTCAGACTCGGTAAAGTTGCGTTCCGTCTGTTCAAGATCTTTGTGCAGTTCCGAGGCACGCTGCTGGGCGTGCTCAATAGCCTGTTCAATGCGCGCCACATCACCGCCGACTTTATAGAAACGCGCCTGCACTTCATTAAAGGTATCGTTAAGATCTGTGGACTGAGCGCGCAATTTCTCGATTGAGGTATCGCAGCCAATGCGCTCGGTGACAATGCGCTCCCGCTCAATTTCCAACTCGCCAATAACCTGCTTCTGTTGCGTGGCCGAAACATTGTAGCCACGCCATTTTAGAGCCAGCAACTCGGCAGAGAATTGACGCTCTTCTTTTTTGTACTCAGAGTATTTTTCAGCTGCTTTGGCCTGACGCTCGAGGCGATTTAACTGACGCCCCAACTCATCGCGAATATCGGTGAGACGCTCAAGGTTTTCCATGGTGCGGCGGATACGATTTTCCGTGTCCCGGCGACGCTCTTTGTATTTGGAAATACCTGCTGCTTCTTCAATATACACCCGCAGCTCTTCCGGACGAGCTTCAATTAGGCGGGAGATCATACCCTGCTCAATAATCGCGTAGCTGCGCGGTCCAAGACCGGTGCCAAGGAAAATATCGGTGATATCGCGACGGCGACATTTGCTGCCGTTTAAATAGTAGTTGGACTGGCCGTCGCGGGTCACTTTACGCTTGATGCCAATCTCGGAATAAGAGGCATATTCGCCGACTATACGGCCTTCGGAGTTATCAAAGATCAGCTCAATGGATGCTTGACCAACAGGCTTGCGACCGCCAGAGCCATTGAAGATAACATCGGTCATGGACTCGCCGCGAAGGTTCTTGGCGGAGCTCTCGCCCATCACCCAGCGAACGGCATCGATGATATTAGATTTGCCGCAGCCATTGGGGCCGACGACGGCACAGAGATTACTCGGAAAATGGACTGATGTCGGATCAACGAAGGATTTAAATCCAGCCAGTTTTATCGATTTAAGCCGCATAGGTAGTCAGTCTTTTCTGTAATAAGTCGTGTGAAAA
>JAFMBU010000150.1 GCA_017858295.1 Porticoccaceae bacterium
CTGGACTTTCAGGCCCCAGAGCTGAAATGGCTGCGCAAGACCATGACAATGTCACTCAAGGCGCTGGACCCCTACCCCGCTATCATCATCAATGAATCCAGTGACATCCTGATGGTCAACCGCGGTTGGGTAGGATTGTTCAACCAAACCATTGGCAAGGCGGCACTGGATCGTGTCAGCAACAATATGGAATTTCTATTTAGTCGCCAGGGTGCCGGCTCACTGATCAGTGGCTGGGAAGATACTCTCTCGGTAATCCTGATGTCACTGGAGCAAAAAACCCTATTTAGCGACAATCAGCGGGACCATGAAATGCGCGACCGCCTCGCCAAACACGAAAATGTTCCGGCGGATTGGCGGCAGCGGGCAGCCAAGCTTGAGCCTCTCTCCAGCTTTCGCCTGCAGATCAATTTAAAGGGTGAATTAAAGCGCTTTATTAGCCTCCACAGCACAGTGAGCACCATGGGTCCTGCGGCAGTTCTATCTGGACCTAGCTTGCATATGAACACCCTCTACCCAGAGGACGACACACTAGACCTGTCCCAGCTCTGCGAGGGTGACCTCAGCCACCCCCTTCTTCACTATTGAACAACTCTTGTCCAATTAAGCCCCGCGCATTAGCTTATTAATCTGCGGCGAGATCAGCAGCATCAACAGCGATATACCAATGGCGATATAGCCCACCTGAGAATAGACCTCGATATAACCCGCCTTAGCCGCGGCAATATTGGTCATCTGACCACCGATGGTCTCAGCCCCAGTGGCCCGGGCAATAATACTGGCGAGAAAATTAGACAGCCCGTAGTAGAGCATCCAAGCCCCCATAGTCATACCCACAATACGCGCAGGCGCCAGCTTAGTAATCGCCGACAGACCCACAGGAGAAACCATCAACTCCCCCATGGTATGCAACCAATAGATAGCAAAGATAAATAGCACCGGTGTATAGCCCATATCCCCAGAACTCTTCATTCCCGCCACCAGCACCAAGAAACCCAGTCCCGCCATGGCCACACCTATAGCAAACTTAACCGGTGTCGAGGGATTGGCATTGCGTCGCGCCAACCAGACCCAGAGCCAAGCGATAAGCGGCGCAAACAAAAAGATAAAGCCTGCATTTAAGGACTGAAACACAGGGCCCGGCACGGACCAACCGAGAATATCCCGATCCACTAAGCGAGCAGTAAACAGATTCAGCGACGAACCCGCCTGTTCAAACAGCGCCCAGAAGGGAATCTGCGCGAGAATAAAATAGATCGCGGCGAACATTCTTGAGCGCTCATCCCCCTCAAGACGTCTCCAGCTATAGGTCACCAACCCTAGCAGCATAATCAAACCGATTGGCCCCAGTATGCCGCCCACCAACTCCTCATTTTTTACCAGCAACATGGACACAGCCACTATGCCTAAACCCGCCAAATAGCAGAGCCACTCTACATTGAGTGAGAAAAACACCTTCTGCTTAAGCTTTTCCACCGAGGGAGGCTCAGCTTTGCCCTCCAACCAGCTCTGGCAGGAGAGAAAAATCACCAAACCCAAAAGCATACCAAAACCCGCCAGACCAAAGCCGTACTTCCAGCCGTGAACTATGCCCAGGTAACCGCAAAAAATAGACGCCATAAAGGCACCCAGATTGATGCCCATATAGAAAATGGTAAAACCCGAGTCCCGCCGCGCATCACCAAAGCCATAGAGCGAACCGACAATGGTTGAGATATTGGCTTTCAGGAATCCGACACCGGCAATAATCAGTGCCAGCGACAGATACAAAATATCCAGATAGCCCTCCTGAGTTATCACCGACATGGTTATCTGATCCCGGGGAATACTGGCAGGTAATCCAAGTGCCTCAGGCTCAGCTATATCCATAGTGGTCTCAGTAAAGCTGACATATGAGCTTATATAAGAACTGCCCTGACCCGAAACAATCATCTGGCGGGCATCACCGCCCCGTGCATCCAGAGTAATCTGATACTCAGCTCCAGCGTATTGCAGCATCTGTTTAGAGCCATCCCCCTCAAAGCTCATGCCAAAGTGCCCCAGCGTCAGCAAAATAGCACCAAAGGTTACCGCCTTGCGCGCCCCCAGATAGCGATCAGCCAGCACCCCGCCAACGATGGTCATAACAAATACCAGAGCGGTGTAGGCCCCATAGAGCAGACTCGACCGCTCGTCGGAAAACAAAAAATGCTGCGTTAAATAGACAATCAGTAGACCGCGCATACCGTAATAGGAAAAACGCTCCCACATCTCAGTGAAAAACAACACCACCAATCCCCGTGGGTGACCGAAAATGGTGCCCTGCTGTGCTGAGTTGGCCATAGTTTTTACCTTTGTCTATATAGGTTGAATCAGTTTATTTTTGACAGGCATCATAGCGGTGGAGAACACCAAGCGAAAGCTCTTCCAATTGGCGCCGCTTCGACAATAGTTGGCACCAATTGCAAAGACCCTGTGTCACCCCACAGCTAGGCTAAAGCTTAGGATTACATTTCAGTAGCCAAATCAATAATAAGAGCGCCCGCAAATGTCTCAAGATAACTCCTCTCAAGCCGAGTTCCGCGCCCAGGTTGCCGCCTGGATGCAGGACAACAGACCAGCAGACCCCGGGTTTTTACTGCCCCAAACCTTTATGGAAGTGGGCTCCGAGCGGGTACTGGAATTCCTTCGAGAATGGCAGCACAAAGTCTGGTCCGCCGGTTACCTGGGTATGGCCTGGCCGAAAGAGTACGGCGGCCAGGGCATGAGCCGAGACTTTCAGCGCATTGCCGATGAAGAGATGAAGCGCCTGCAAGTACCCATCTGTTTCAATGTTATCGGCCTCGGCTGGGCTGGGCCGCTGATTCTGGACAATGGCAGCGACTACGAAAAAGAGAAATACCTCAAGGGCATTCTCAATGCCGACGATATCTGGTGCCAGGGATTCTCCGAGCCCAATCACGGCTCTGATCTAGGCAGCATTCAAACCCGCGCCGAACGGGATGGCGATGACTACCTTATAAACGGCAGCAAGATCTGGACCACCATGGGCAACTACGCCAAATATATGATCCTGCTGGCCCGCACCGACGCCCAGGCAGAGCGTCGCTACAACGGCCTGTCATTCTTTCTGGCCCCCATGCAAGTGGCGGGCATCAGCACCCAACCGATTCAAAAGATCACCGGCGAGTATGGCTTTACTGAGACCTTCTTCACCGATGCCCGTATCCCCGCCAATTGCATTATGGGGGAGGAAGGTCAGGGCTGGCGCATTGCCATGCAGACACTGCAATACGAGCGCGGCGCTGAAGCCGGCGCTGCTGGCGGCATTTCGATTCTCTCCATTGTTATGGATGATCTGCTGCGCATGGCGGCGGAAATTGAGCGTGAAGGCGAGCCCCTATTACAGGACCCGGTTACTCGCGACAATCTGATTAAATTTATGATCGAAGAGAAAGCCCTGCAACTGGCAGAAAAGCGTATCGAGATACCCGCCCTCTGCCGTGACTACCCCAACTCTATAGCCCTCTCCGGCAAGCTGCGCGGCACCGAGTTCTTTCGCCGTATGCGTCAGTATGCTCTCACCCTTCAGGGTGCACAGGGCTCACTCTATGTGGGTGACCAAGAGACCGTTGGCGGCGGCTTTTGGCAGCGCGCTTACTTAAATAACTTCTCCACCACCATCGGTGGTGGCACCAGTCAGGTACAGGCCAATATTATTGGCGAGCATGTACTCGGCCTGCCGAAAGATTAGCCGGGAGCACTCTATGACAACTTCAACCCAAAACGGAACCGGAAACAGCGCACTGAGCTTTAGCGACGAACAGGCCATGCTGCTAGACAGTGCCAAGAGCTTCTGTGGCGATAAGTCCGATATCAGCGCCGTGCGCAGCCTGCTGCAGTCAGACATCGGCCATAACCCAGAGGTGTGGCAGGAAATGGTCGCCCTTGGCTGGACCGGTATAGCCATCCCCGAACAGTACGGCGGCTTTGCTATGGGCTTAGGCTCAACCGTGCCGGTGATCGAAAGCATGGGACGACATCTACTAGGCACCCCCTTGATCACCAGCACACTGGCGTCCCAAGCTATACTGCGCGGTGGCTCCGAAGCCCAGCGCGAGCAATGGCTGCCAAAGGTTGTGCAGGGCACTGTGGGCTCTATGGCCCTATTGGACAACGAAGACTGGGGCGCCAAGCTCTGCGGTGTGACGGCTAATGCAAGTGACTCTGGAATAGTACTCTCAGGTAAAAAATTACTGGTTGCCGATGCCACAGTGGCGGATTTTTTTGTCGTCTCCGTCAATCACAGTGGCAATCACAGCAGCAATCCCGCACTGGCCATAGTCGAAGCGTCCCAGCTAGCAACTGGGGCTATTACAGCCAATACATTAATCGACGAAACCAAACGCGCCGCCACAGTAGACTTCACTGGTGTCACTATTTCTCCAGATGCCCTGCTACCCCATTCCGAGCAAGCACTCAAAGATGTGCGACTCATTGGCGCCCTGCTCACGGCCGCCGAAGCCACAGGCACCAGTGCCGCGACCCTCGACTGTATTGTTAGCTACCTCACCAGCCGAATTCAGTTTGGCCGGCTTATTGGCTCCTAT
>JAFMBU010000151.1 GCA_017858295.1 Porticoccaceae bacterium
GGACTAGCACCTGAAGCTAGCGCGTCTACCAATTTCGCCACCTGGGCATAACAATCAAACCTGTCTTACTCTGAGATGAAAACCTTGCGTTTAAACATCTCAATCCTGCTCTGGTACATCTACTTCCGCTATAGCTGTGAACCTCTTCAGGCCGAAACCTGTAGCCGCTCACACAGCGGGCGCGAACTATAGTAACCGTGGAAGATTTTGTCAATTGCCTGTGAGCAAATTAGTTTTTTTGTGATCCAGTCTCGCCGCTGGAGGAAATGCTTTTGCCAGTATTATCGCGTCATACCGCTTGATCGTGAACGCTCTGTGAGCTGGGCTATATGGGTAGGTCAACAGGGGCGATAGGTGATGACATTCATATGTAACCTTACAAGGAGTTAGACATGTTAAAAACAAGTAAAAAAATCCTTTTGATCGGCGCTTCCTTAGTGGCTCTGGCTGGATCGGCCCCGGCGCTGGCGGCATCTGCTGAAAAGAGCCGTTCGCCGGTGTCTGAACAGACTCAGCAGCAGGTTAATATCAATAGTGCTTCTGCGGTTGATATTGCCAAGGTGCTTAAGGGTGTTGGACTCAAGACAGCTGAGGCGATCGTGGCTTATCGCGATGCTAATGGTACTTTTAAAAGTCTTGAATCCATTGCCATGGTCAAAGGGATTGGCAGCAAGACGCTGAAGAAAAATTCTGCGCGTATATTGCTCTAATCACTAGGCTAGTCATGTAGAATAATCCGGTCGCTGAGGCGGCCGGATTTTTTTATGGGATAAAGAAATGCGCACTAGGCACAAAAGGCAGATTGATCAATGAGTACTGACGCACTAATTACAGCTGGCGTGTTGCTGGTATTTCTCGGCATCATTATTCGTGGCCGCCTTGCCGTGGATTTTGCTCTGGCTGGGGCCATGGTGGCCCTGTTAGTGTTTGGGGTGTTGACGCCCAATGAGGCCTTTGCCGGGTTTTCCAATCCGGCGCTATTTATTATTGCTTGCTTTTATGTGGTCGCTTCGGCACTCAAAGAGAGTGGCGCGCTGCACTGGTGGGTGATGCGCTGGCTCGGCAACAATAGCTCGGTCAAAGGGGCCCTGCCACGCATTATGGGCCCGGTGGCGGTCACTAGTTCGATGATTAGCAATACGCCAGTGGTGGCGATCTTTATTCCTTTGATTCAGGATTGGGCGCGACGCCACAATCTGTCGGTGTCAAAGCTACTGATTCCCTTGAGTTATGCTTCTATTTTAGGTGGCACCTGCACGCTGATTGGCACTAGCACCAATATCTTGGTTGTGGGTATGCTCCAGAGTACTCCCGAAGCTGACAGTCTAAGTTTGTTTAGCCCCGCGCTGATTGGTATCCCTTTGGTGATTTTAGGTATTGTCTATTTTGTTCTGATTGGCCATCGCTTACTTCCCGACCGCGGAGGCTTGGTGGAAAGCATGCCTGATACGCGAGAATATGCTGTGAGTATGCGCGTGGAGGAGGACGGTCCCTTGGTGGGGATGTCGATCGCCGATGCGGGTTTGCGCCATCTGCAGTTCAGCTTCCTATCTGAGATTCAATCAAAGGGCCATATTATTCCGGCGGTGGGGCCGGAGGAAATTCTCAGTGCTAACGATATCTTGATATTTGTTGGCCAGCCGGAAGGGGTGAGTGAGCTGCGCCAGTTCCGTGGCTTGGTCCCGGCCGAGGGTGAGGTGCTAAAACTCGATGTGCCCTATAGCTCTAGAGCATTAATTGAGGCAGTGATCTCCCCAGTATCGAATATGGTCGGCAAGACGGTTAAGGACTCCAGTTTTAGAACCATGTTTGGTGGCGTGATTCTGTCGGTGTCACGCAATGGCGACAGGATCAATCAAAAGGTCGGCAGTATTGTGCTGCGCGGCGGTGATACTTTATTACTCGAGGCGGCTCGCGGCTTTGTCCGTCGCCATAGATACAGTCGTGACTTTTTGCTACTCAGTCGCATTGACGATGCCAGTATTCCCGACTTGAGTAAGGCGCCTGTAGCCTTGGGGTTGCTGGGACTCTTCGTGGCGATAGTGGTATCTGGCCTTATGTCGCTGGTGGCTGCGTCGCTGTTGCTGGTTGTGGCCCTGGCGGCAACGGGCTGTATCTCTATGGAATTTGCCCAGCGCAGCATTGATTTTAGAGTGTTGCTGGCTATAGGTGCATCTTTGGCCCTGGGTTTTGCTTTACAAAAAACTGGCCTTGCGGATCTAGGTGCTCAGGGCATCATCTTATTGGCCGATGGCAACCCCTTTGTCAATTTAGTGCTGCTCTATATAGCCACTGTGATTGCCACTGAGTTGATTACCAATAACGCCGCGGCGGTGTTGATGTTTCCATTGGCTCAGGCATTGAGTGTTGAGCTGGATGGGAATTTATTACCCTTTGTCATGACCATAATGTTCGCCGCATCGGCGAGTTTCTTGACGCCGTTTGGTTATCAAACTAACCTCATGGTCCAAGGGCCGGGGGGCTATCATTCTGCCGACTATTTTCGTGTTGGAATTTTGCTCAGTTTGATGGTTGGTGTCACCGTGGTATTTTTAGTGCCGGTGTTTTGGCCTCTATAGTGACATTAGTTAAGCTGATCGATTCGCCAATCCAAGCTATACTGTAACGCATAACATTAACCGCGAGGCTATTGTCAGTGCCGCTTAAGGCTCTGGGTGATGGCTATCAAAAATTTATATTAGAGAGAGACGAATGACTGACCTGACATGCTTTAAAGCCTATGATATCCGCGGCCAATTGGGAACTGAATTGGACGAGGAAATAGCCTACCGCATTGGTCGTGCCTACGCCGAGTTTCTCAAGCCGAAGACTGTTGTTTTGGGGGGTGATATCCGCCTCACCAGCGAGGCGCTTAAGGTTGCTCTCGGTGAAGGCATCCGCGATGCTGGCGCGGATGTGATTGATATCGGCATGGTTGGTACAGAAGAAGTCTATTTCGCCACTTCCTTTCTCAATGCCGATGGCGGCATTGAAGTGACAGCCAGCCACAATCCAATTGATTACAACGGTATGAAACCCATCCGCGAAGGCTCTAGGCCGATCAGTTCAGACACTGGCCTGTTGGATATCAAGCGCCTTGCTGAAGAGAATAATTTTGCAACTACTGATGCAACCGCACGGGGGGAGTATAAAACGCTTTCGATCCTCGATGCTTATCTGGACCATCTGCTCGGTTATATTGATAACAGTGCGATTACGCCTTTAAAAATAGTCATGAATGCCGGCAACGGTGCTGCTGGTCATGTGGTCGATGCCATTGAAAAACGCTTTGCTGAACTAAAGCTGCCCATCGACATCGTTAAAATCTTTAATCAGCCAGATGGCACATTCCCCAACGGTATCCCCAATCCCATCCTCCACGAAAATCGCGCGCCGACTATTAATGCGGTGTTAGAGCATAAGGCCGATATGGGTATTGCCTGGGACGGTGACTTTGATCGCTGCTTCCTGGTGGATGAAAAGGGCAACTTTATTGAGGGCTACTATATTGTTGGCCTGCTGGCTGAAGCCTTTCTGCTGAAAAACCCCGGCGCTAAAATTGTTCATGATCCACGTCTGACCTGGAACACTATTGATGTGGTCAAGAAAGGCGGTGGCGAAGCGGTTCAGTCAAAGACTGGCCACGCTTTTATTAAAGAGCGTATGCGTTCTGAGGACGCGGTGTACGGCGGCGAAATGAGTGCTCATCACTACTTTAGAGATTTCTTCTATTGCGACAGTGGCATGATTCCTTGGCTGCTGGTAATGGAGTTGATCACCCGCAGTGGCAAGCCGCTCTCTGCGTTAGTCGATGAGATGGTGGAGGCTTATCCCTCCCCAGGTGAGATCAACCGCAAAATTGCCGATCCCGCCGCCGCTATTCAGCGCGTGCGCGAGCATTACGAAGACAGTGCATTGTTGGTCGATGAGACAGACGGTATTTCAATGGAATTTGCTCAGTGGCGTTTTAATCTGCGCATGAGTAATACAGAGCCGGTAGTGAGACTCAATCTAGAAACCCGTGGCGACAGAGATCTGTTGGCCAAATGTCAGCAGGAATTGCTAGCGCTACTCGATTAAGTTGCTTTTTAGTAGGTCAATACAATCTCACAGGATAGTGGCTATGGAAAGCTGGTTTTTACTCCAGACAAAATCAAAGCAGGAAAACAGGGCAGTAGAGAATCTTGAACGCCAAGGTGTCGATTCATTCTGTCCGATGATTCGGGTGGAAAAACTTTCTCGAGGCTCGCGGGTGGTCAAGCAGGAAGCGCTATTTCCTGGCTACTTATTCGTCCATTTTGACCAGGAGTCGGTCTCCTCTACCACTGTTCGCTCGACGCGAGGTGTTAGCCATTTCGTCACCAGTGCCGGTGCGCCAGTCAAGGTGCCTGAGTCGCTTATTAGCCAGCTAATGCAGCGCACCGATCCGGACAATGAAGAGACTGTCTCCAGTCTTCCCCGCAAGGGTGACTCGTTACAGATCGTCGATGGGCCCTTTCGCGGTCTTAATGCCGTATTTTCTCAGCCCGATGGCAATCAGCGAGCTATAGTATTAATCAATCTATTGAATCAACAGGTTTCGGC
>JAFMBU010000152.1 GCA_017858295.1 Porticoccaceae bacterium
GGCGCTCAGGCCACAGCTGAGATGATCGGCGGCATTGCCATGAGTGCAGATGTCTCCAAAGAAGACGATATTCAACGGGTCATCGAAGAGACTGAAAGCCGCGTCGGCCCGATTGATCTGTTTTGTTCCAATGCAGGTGTTGGCATGGGGGAAAGCATTAATTCGCCGAACAAAGAATGGCATATGAGCTGGGATATCAATGTCATGTCACATGTCTATGCTGCGCGTCATCTGCTGCCATTGATGGTGGCACGAGGTGGCGGTTATTTCCTCAATACCTCTTCTGCAGCCGGATTGTTAAACCAGATTGGCGGCGCCGCCTACGGTGTCACCAAACATGCGGCCGTGGGTTTTGGCGAGTGGTTGGCCATACATCACAAACATGAGGGCATCAAAGTCTCTATGCTCTGCCCCCAAGCTGTGCGCACGCCAATGACTGAGACCGATAACGATGCTACGGCGGCGGCTGCCAGTAACGGCATGATTGAGCCGGAAGAACTCTGCGACACTGTAGTCGAGGGCCTGCGGGACGAGAGCTTTATGATCTTGCCCCATCCCATTGTGCTCGACTTTATGCGCAATAAGACCAGCAACTATGATCGCTGGATTGGCGGCATGAATAAGCTGATGAGAAAAATTGTCGGCTTAGATTAACGGCAAGCGGTTAGTTTAAACGCGCTATATAAAAAGTAAAAAACCACTGGTTAAAATCAATAAAAAACGGGCGACCTATGTTTGATATCAAAGAATTTTTTCGCGTTACCAAAGAGTTTCTGCAATTGGTTCCAGTGTTGTCGGTCAAGACCACGAGCAACGAAGACGCCGTCTCCATGGCCAGCGTATTAGAGGGTACCGTAGCCAAATACGCTGACCAGAGTATGATTATATTTGAGGGCAGGGAGCTAACCTGGGGCCAGTTTAATGCTCTAACCAATCAGTTTGCCCACGCTCTAATGGCCCGTGGCGTTAAGCGCGGCGACTGTGTTTCGGTGATGATGGAAAACCGAATCGAAATGCTCGCCTGTACCTTTGCGCTGCAAAAAATCGGCGCCATTTCGAGTCTGATTAACTATGCCTTAACCGGTGCTCAATTGGCTCACTGTGTCACCGTGTCGAGTTCCAGTAAATGTCTTGTAGGTGAAGAGATCTATGGCTCTCTAGATGCTGTGCGTTCTCAGTTGTCATTAGCTGATGACGATATTCTTTGGGTCGCAGATCAGCGCGACAATCCGGTGCCGGAAAATGCTCGAGATATCGTCAGCACCTTAGATCAGTATCCGACCACCAATCTAGAGGATACCAATACTATTTTGGCTGGCACTACCGCCATGTATATTTTCACCTCAGGTACTACTGGAATGCCCAAGGCAGCGAAGATTCCACACCGTCGCTGGTTGGCTGCGGCCCACGCCTTTGGTTTAGCCGGTTGTCGAGCTAAACCCAGTGATCGCTTTTATCTCTGTCTACCACTGTTTCACGGCACTGGATTAATGTGCGGTATAGGCAGTGCATTTTATACAGGTGCCTCTATCTTCCTGCGCCGTCGCTTTTCCGCGTCGGAGTTTTGGTCCGATGTGTATAAGTACAAGACCACTAACTTTATCTACGTGGGCGAGTTGTGCCGCTATCTACTGGCGCAGCCGGTGTCCCCCTTCGAACAAAATAACAGTTTGACGCGAGTGTTTGGCAACGGGCTGCGGCCGGATATTTGGGATGAGTTTAAGCAGCGCTTCGGTATTGAGCGGGTCTGTGAGTTCTATGGTTCCAGTGAAGGCAATGTGACCTTTTTTAATGCCTTAAATAAAGACCGCACCATGGGTTTGACCCCGGCCAACATTATGCTGGTTAAATACGATATTGATGCCGATGAAATGGTTCGCGACGCCGATGGTGAACTGATCCAAGTGGCGGTGGGGGAGCCTGGTTTATTGCTCGGTGAAATTGATGATCGCTACAAATTTGATGGTTATACCAATAATGATGCCACCGAATCAAAAATACTGCGTGATGTGGTTAAACCTGGGGATGCTTGGTTTAATACCGGGGACCTGATCAATGAAGTGGATGTGGGTTTTGCCGTTGGCAAGAAGCACTATCAGTTTGTCGACCGAGTTGGAGATACCTTTCGCTGGCGTTCAGAAAATGTCTCGACCAATGAAGTCGGCGAGATTCTCAATGGCTGCGATCAGGTGGAAATGGCCAATGTCTATGGTGTGGATATTCCCGCTACAGAGGGTAAAGCCGGCATGGTGTCATTGACGCTGAAGTCTGGACAAACTTTTGATGTGGAGGCCTTTTCGGATTTTGTCAACGCCAATCTGACGCACTTTTCCCAGCCTGTATTTGTTCGAGTACAGCCTGAAGCAACTACCACTGGAACCTTTAAATTGCTCAAAGGCGATCTGCGCAAGCAGGGGTTTAATGTGGATCTGGTAACTGATGAACTCTATGTTATGCCGCCGCGGGTTAAGCAATATCAGAAGCTAGAGCGGGATCTCTATGAGAAAATCATGGCTGGTACTGCAGGTTATTAGAGCTAGTTTTAGAATAAAAAAATAACAATTATTTAAATTTATTAGATAGGGGAGTGCCTTAAAATGGCTTTTTCTTCAGATGTGGTTTCAATTGAGAAAAACGGTGCCGTCGGCACCCTATGGCTAGATCGTCCAGAAAAATTTAATGCCTTGACTCCGGCCCTGTGGGCAGCAATCCCAGAAGCCCTGAATGAGCTTGCTGCGGATGCGGATATCAGGGCGATTATTGTTGCCGGGCGCGGCAAGCACTTCTGTGCTGGTATAGATTTGATGGCCGGCGGTTTGGATGCAAAGCACACCACGGAAGCGCCCTCTGAGGCGGTGGCAAACTTAAATCAACTGGGCTTTACAACGGCGTTTCAGGAGGCGATCTCGTCTCTGGCCAAATGCCAGTTGCCGGTTATTGCCGCGGTCCACGGCTACTGCCTGGGTGCAGGTATTGATCTGATTACCGCCTGTGATGTGCGTATTAGCGCTGCGGACGCACAGTACGGTGTGCGCGAGACGCGTATAGGTCTGGTGGCCGATGTGGGAACACTGCAGCGTCTGCCGAAAATTATCAGTGCCGGACATATGGCTGAATTGGCTTACACCGGCAAAGATATCAACGCTGCCAGAGCGGAAAAAATCGGTTTGGTAAATGATGTCTATGCTGACTTTGACAGCACCTATGCTGCAGCTATGGAAATGGCCAACAGCATTGCGGCCAACCCACCCCTAGCAGTGCGTGGCACCAAGTTTATCCTGCAGCAGAGTGAAGATCTGACCACTGAGCAGAGCCTGTTATTAAATGGCCTGTTTACCCTGATGACCAGTTTGAAATCCAATGATATGCACGAAACCATGCATGCCTTTGGGGAAAAACGTCCGCCGGTTTACACTGGCAGCTAGAGGTTGGCTAGAGAATAGTTGCAAGAAAATGCAGGGGTTTGAAAGGATTTGAAAGGGTTTAAAGCTGCTTTTGAGAGCCGCTTTTAAGAGCTGTTTTAGAGGCGTTTTTAAACCGTTAAAAATAAAAAAGCTGCATCCCAGTACTGACTGAGATGCAGCTTTTTTGTTACAGTTTTTTTTACAGTCGCTGTTTTTTACAGTCTCTGTTTTTACATCGTCATATCCCGCGTTGCGTTTAGCAGATCTGGATAGCGCTCACCAATCTTGGCAATGCCATAGTTAACCCAGTATTCAATCTTCTGCAGGAAACTCATCTCAACCATTTCTGGTAGACGCTGCTGCTGGCGATCCAAAAAGGCATGCACTGCATCCACATCTTCAGAGGTCAGGCTGGCATAGAATCCAGCCATACCTTTGTGGGCATAGGCGCCACCCAGAACAATTGCCGTAAAGTCTATATGGGTCTGCTCACTCATATGGCGTAGATCCGGCAGCACATAGTTGGTTTTAGCGCTGACACCGTGACATGTACCGCAGTTGCGGCCGTAGAGCTCTTCGCCGTGGCGGATCACCTCGGGATCATTGTTGGCTTCATGGCCCAGGGCCATAATCACCGACTCACCATTGTCTTGAATTGGCTGAGTCAGATTAAAGTCGCCTTTCTTAAATACTAACAGCTTGTTTTGATTGACGAAGTTCCGTTTCACTTCATCGCCACCGGCAAGCATTAGCGCGCCACCGCTGCCCTGGGCGACGGCTATATATTGCTCGCCATCTAACTCATAGGTCATGGGGCCAGCCAGCACAGCGCTGTCGGACTGGTACTGCCACAAAATGTCGCCGTTGGTGGCGTCATAGGCGGCAAACTTGCCGCCCCAGGTGCCCTGGAAAATCAGGTCGCCGGCGGTACTTAGAATGCCTCCGTTAGAGGGCTTAGAATGCTTTACCGTCCAGGCACGCTGCTGCTTAATCGGGTCATAGGCCACCAACTCACCGTAGATCAGGGCATCCACTGCGGCGCGACCAGCAACCCAACTTTTAGGGTCGCGAACTTCATTGAGATCAATACCGGTGTTCCAGCGATCAAGCTGATAG
>JAFMBU010000153.1 GCA_017858295.1 Porticoccaceae bacterium
GTGGCCTGGATCAATCGCCAACCATTTTGAACAGATCATTTGGTATGCAGTGGGGTCTTGGGGGCTGGTTGTTAACCCCTATGATCGGTCGCATTGGCATGGAGCGATTTGGCCAGATGCGCGCCCGCGTCGCCAAAGAGATCACCACGACTTTCGCCAGCCATTACAGTCAGGAGATCTCTTTCGAGGAGATGCTGCAGCCGGAGGTTATCAGAGAGTACGTCAAGCAAGCCACAGGTGAGAAGTTCTTGGTCTGCCCGCATAAGTAGAACAGCAAACTAAAAAATAGCCATGCCACTCAAGTTAGTGGTGTGGCTTTTTTTGTCGTGGCTTATTAGCCTCTTCGGGAAAAGTTCCAGCAGCGACATTTGCTCTACCATCCATTGCAAAGCCCTCAACCGCGTAAGATACTGGGGGGATGAAAAATACTAAAAATATCGAAATCGGCGCCTTGAAAATCTTCGCTGCGGTGTCCACTTCTGAGACGCTAACCCAAGCCGGGGAACAGTTAGGCATCACCCAGTCTGCTGTCTCACAAACGATTAAACAGCTGGAAATTCAAACCGACACTCAGCTGGTTATCACCAGATCACGACCGATCAAACTGACCCCCAGTGGCCAAGTGCTAAAAGACTATGCCCTGCAGGTTATCGAAGACACTCAGCGCATGCTCTCGGATGTGCGTATGGCCTCTAAAGGCGGTTTAGTTCCGCTCAATATTGGTATGGTTGACTCTTTCTGCGATGTCGCTGGGGTGCAACTTATGGAGCAGCTGAAACCCTTTACATCAAAACTGGCGCTGCGCACCGGACTGGTGTCGCCGCTGACTCAAGCTCTACTCAATCGCGATCTCGATTTATTGATTACCGGCGATCCGCTGGACGAGCATCCGCAACTGCAACGCTTCCCAGTACTGCGAGATCCCTTTGTGGTATTGGTTCCGAAAAAACATAGCCAGCACCGCGATCTCAATATTCAGTGGTTGGCAGAGAACCTGCCGTTTATTCAGTACAACCGCCAGTCGCGCCTCGGCACACTCACCGATCTGATTGCCCGGCGCATGAATATCAAACTGATGGCTAACTACGAGCTCGACAGTACTCAGACTTTACTGCGCTTTGTGCAGGCCGGTCATGGCTGGGCGATTGTCACCGGACTCTGCATAGTGCGCTATCCGGAACTGCTCAACGAGGTTGATATTATGCCCTTGGCTAATGGCAATCACGCCCGCTATTTGACTCTACTGTCGCGTCCCGATGAGCTGGGCAAGTTGCCGCAGCTCACCGCTGAAATCTGCCGCAGTCTCTACAGCAATGAGATTGTCCCGCAACTGGAAAAGATTGCCCCCTGGCTCAAGCAGCAGGCCTATCCTCTGGAGAAGATGCCAGCAATCTAAACCCTTAGTTACCCGCGCAGGGTAAGGCAGCGGCTTAAATAATCAGCCCAGGGTCCTCGTCTATATCGGTCAACAGATCCGCTGGTTGAACTACTGCAATCCTCTCCTCGGCAATCACAACCGCTTGAATACCAAAATCCGACGGCAAATGCTCTTCGGTCCAACCCAGTGAGGCAATTTTATGTTCAATCATCAGCTCAACGTCGGCCTCGGAGTAATTCACCGACCTGAGAATCTCACGGGTCGACTGACCGTGGCGCTCAGCTGGAGAGATTGATCGAATTAAGCTGTTGGTCGGGCGAATAGCATAGTGATCGATTTGAGTCAGGCGATGGCCACTGGGGTGATTGTTGTGCACTGAAAACGCAAAACTGCCCAAGTCAGTACCGACAAAACCATCCGCCTCACGGCTGTACTGGGTGCGCAAGGTCTCAATAGACTGGGGCTGAGCTGCGGCAATGTCCGCTGCCACAAAACGTTTTACCCACTCCTCGGAGGAGGCTTGCTGAAAGGCCACGGTCAAAAAGGTTTGGATATCGCCGGTTAGCGTAATGCCCTGGAGGCCGGGGACGGTGGTTTCCAGACGCTCGAGATCCGCTTCACTGGAATCGATAAAAATCCAGTCATCCCAGGTTTTGTAAAAGTGCGACAGGGCATGGTTGCCCATGGCGGCGCGACCCGAGGGTTCATTAAAGGGCGCAAGTCCTGGGTAATCAAAACAGAATGGCAGCTGAGCAAGATTGGTTACCGCTGACAATGAGGTTCGGGCACGACAGGCGACGCCGGTTTTCAGGTTGTGGTAGAGGGCCATGGCCATACCCACACCGCCGGCAAATCCGCAGTTCACATCCAGGGTACCCAAATGGGCGTGTTCCTCTGGCGTCTCCAATCCACCAAAGCGCGACATAATGCCGCTGTTGGCCTGAATAATATCGTCATAGCCGATGTAGTTGGTTTTCTGGCCAGCTACTGGGCCGCCAAAACAGTCGAGGCGACAGAAGAGTACCCCAGGATTGATTTTTTGTAGGCTGTCGTGATCTAGACCCAGTCCGATCATCTGTCGCTCTGGGGCATTGATCACTACCATATCAACACTGCGCACCAGACGCTCAAAGGCTTCCCGACCCTGGGGCTGGTTTATATCAATCAGACCGCTTTTTTTGCCCATATCCGACTGAAAACCAAATAGGGTTCCGATCAGTGGATCGTAAGTGGGCACCACTGATTGCAGCTTGATCACCTCTGCTCCAAAGCGCGCCAAAAAGGCTGAAGAATGGGGTCCGGCGATCACATTGGTCAAATCCAGAATACGCACACCGTCAAGCCAACCGGTCTTGTCCATCAGGTTGGTTTGAGCATCGCCCTTGGCAATCTTAGGTCGAGTTACGATCTCCGCCGCTGCAACCGTTTTTAATTGTTCCAGGGCAGCTTCAAAACTGACCATCTTGCGCGCTGCGGGTGACAGCATAAGGTGAGCGGAATCTTCCAACCAGGCTATGGGGCCAGGCTGTTTCATCAGGCCATACTCAGGATCATTGACCTCAACAATTAAGCCGGCATCGCGACAGTGATCACTGTTGACCCATTCGTTGGTAGTGCGATGGGGTGCGCCGGGAATTTTTCCCTCACCAAAAATAATCCCCCATTCCTCAGATGTCTTGGTCAGAAAGACCAGTTTCATTTTCTCGGCGATGATATCCGCCCATTTTTTAGGTAATGGATAGACACCTATAGAGGTCTCTCCGTCCCACTGGCTAACTGGCGCGTGCAGGTCAGAGGTTTCCGGCAATCCCTCGGCAACCAACTCTTCATAGAGACCTAGCACGTCGAGACAACGGCGCGCATGGGTGCGATGAGATGGGCAGACACAGTAAAATTTGCGGCCATCGGCACAGTCGTAGCTGCGGTAGAAGGGATCCAGATATTCCTGCAGATCGTCATAGCTCAGATCAAAGGGAATATTGGCTGCGGTGCGATGCTCGATTTCCAGCTCGCGCATAGTTTTATAGCGTTCGGGGAGTCCGTCGACAACATAGGAGTTGTAGGAGAGTCCTTCCATCATTGCCGCCACTACAGGCACTTCAATGCTGTCGCCGCTGCCGGTTTTTTCGCGGCCAAACAATGCCAAGGCTAAGGCGCTAGCGCCTAGGCAGGTGGCGTAAGAAGAGCCCAGTGGCAGTGGTGAGAAGCAGGGGTTAAGGCCCATCAATACGCGGTTGAACCCCATATCAGTGAAGGCACCGGCAGTGGCGGCTACTACCGCTTCTGTGGCTTTCCAATCGCGACGCAGTTGGTCATTGCTGGCGAAGCCGGGCATGGAGAGCGTTATTAATTCTGGGCGCTGGTCGCGCAGTTGATGAAAGTCGACGCCAAGCTTTTCCATCACGCCGGGGCGGAAGGATTCAATCACTATATCCGCTTGGTCTATTAAGCTGAGAGCCTGGGAGAGGCCCTGATCGGTTTTTAAGTCCAGACGCAGGCAGCTTTTGTTGCGATTTAAAATGGCGTTGGCCGCATGCTTCCACTGGGGTCCCTGGGGTGGGTCTATATGGATGACGGTGGCACCTAGGTCGGCCAATACCATGGCCACAGCCGGTCCGGCGATTTGCTGACCGAAGTCGATAACGCGAACGCCGACGAGTGGCAGCTGAGGTTGTTTTTGCATGGCTTGGTACCTTTAAAAATCGGTTTTATTATTTTGTTGAGCTATTGGTATTCTGTTGTCTGGGCATAGTCGTAGTTTGTTACCCGACCCGAACTCATCTTTTTATCCTGATCCGCTCTAAGCTGTCATCCTGATCCGCTCTAAGCTGTCATCCCGACGCACCCTAAGCTGTCATCCCGACAGAGCTAAGCGGCGAGGGATCTCTTTGTTGACTGCGGGCAAAGCCATGGCGATCCTCTGCGATCGGTCCCATGAGTTTGCGATTTCCAGCGTTCGCGCAACTCGCTGACGCTCAAACAGGGCGCTCTCTCAATCTGAAAATCACAAACCCATAAACGGGCCCTGATTGATCGCAGAGGATCCCCATAACTTCGCTGCAAGATCCTGGGTGCTGATTTCACATCTTGGTAGACTTACTCTGTCATTTTGAGCGCACTTACGCTGTCATCCT
>JAFMBU010000154.1 GCA_017858295.1 Porticoccaceae bacterium
GCACCATTAAAAAAGGCTAGTCGCGGTATGCATAAGTTTTTCATAGCGGTTCCCGTTGAAGATAAATAAATTCTGAAATAACCCTGCCCACCTGTTGCAAGCTGTCGGCGCTACAGCGGTCAATAGTATCACCACTGGTATGCCAAGACTGGGGGAATGGCCAGTGAATCAGGTTGATGACGTTGAGTCCGGCACGCAAAAAAGGTAAGTGATCATCCTCAATATAAGCGCCTGTGCGATTCTTAAACGCCTCGGCTTTCTGGGATTTGGCGATACGCCAAATATGATCTTGCAGGTCCGCGGCGCCCTCCCGAGAGAAGCGTTCTCGGGGAATCCTCAGGTCGCGGTCGCAGACCATATCCACCACTATCCCCGCAGCGGGGCGATAGAATGGGTTTTTCCGGACAAATTCAGTGGCGCCAATAGAGAAGGGTAGATTGTCTATATTGCCCATATCCTCGAGATCGAAAAAGACCAAATCGACGGTTACTGGCGCCCGTTGATTACTGAGTAAGCGCGCTATTTCAAGCAGCACAGCGACACCTGATGCACCGTCATTGGCACCTATAACCGGTTGCGAACGCTTGGCTGGGAGTCTGTCGCGCTCGGCAATTGGGCGTGTGTCCCAGTGTGCAGCGAGCATAATCCGTGGATGATTTTTTTGCTCCGCAGCGGTGGCATAGAAACTCGCCCAGAGATTGTTGCCAGATAGGCCATGAGCCTGAAACCGCTGCACCACCAATTGATCGGCCTTGGGCTCCAATAGCTGCTGAATATAGTTAAGGGTTTTTTGCTTGCCTGGATAGTCTGAGGTACGTGGACCAAAGCTGATTTGCTGAGCAATATGTTCCATGGCCAGCTGACCATTAAACGATTGTTTGTCTGATTGCCCATATGCCAGTGCCGACAGAGCAACAGCGGCCAATACCATACTGAGTCGAGTGACTGATCTGCAAGCGGTTGGCGACATAGTTATCCGTACAGCTGTTTTGGGTGTTTTATCTAAGTAGCTCGTTATCAAACGGGCTCTTTATCAAAGTAGATTAGTCGCTGCTTTGTACCACAGCGTCCGGCTCGTTGATCATGGGCAACTTAATTTGATAAAAACCATAAATTATCGCAATAAGTGGGCAGCAGAGATTAAAGAAGGCATAGGGTGCATAGTAAAAAGTACTTACACCCAGGGTTGCTGACATAAAGGCGCCACAGGTATTCCAGGGCACCAGTACTGAGGTTAGAGTGCCCGAGTCTTCCAGCGTTCTGGATAGATTGATCGCGCGCAGATTGCGCCGTTTGTAGGCGTCCGAGAACATCTGGCCGGGAATCACAATGGACAGATACTGATCGGCAGCCAGAATATTGGTGCCTATACAGGTGGCGATGGTGGTGCTGATAAGTCCGCCGGCAGATTTTACTCTGCTCAGTGCGGCTTCGACTATGCGTTCCAGCAGGCCGGTGCGCGCCATAGCACCGCCAAAGGCCATCGCATTGATAATCAGACCTATGGTCAGCAACATGCTTTCCATGCCCCCCTTGGACAGCAGCGCGTCCATGGATTCACTGCCACTCACCGAGCTAAAGCCCAAAAACATGGCTGTGAAAAGGCCCTTAAAGATTGCCGCCGCGCTGCTTAGACTGCTGTCTGCCGCCAGCGTTATCACCGCATCCCACTGAAACAGCACAGCAAAAATACAGCCGGCCACCACACCGCAGATCAGAGTCGAAAGGGCTGGCTGGCGCATGACCGCCATCACCAATAGCAGAACTAGAGGGGCGAGCATTAGTGGATTGACCAAAAAGGCGTCCTGCATTGCCGCTTGCAGAATCTCAATATCATCCACCTGGACATTAATTGAGCTGCCCATACCGAGCATAAAAAACAGCCCTAGAGTAATCGCAAAGCTCGGCACAGTGGTCCAGAGCATATGTTCGATATGGTCAAATAGATCGCTGTTGGTAACCGCCGCCGCTAGATTGGTGGTATCCGAGAGGGGTGATAACTTGTCGCCAAAATAGGCCCCGGAAATAATCGCCCCGGCACTGATGGGCAGCGACAGATCCAGTGCTGCAGCTATGCCCATAAAGCCGATGCCCAGAGTCCCGGCCACTGTCCACGAGCTACCAACACTAAAGCCGATAAGAGCGCAGACCAGACAGCAGGTCATATAGAAATAGTCCGGCGACATAATCTCAACACCGTAATAGATCATACTCGGCACAGTGCCGGCGAGGATCCAGCTGCCGATCAGGGCGCCCACCATAAATAGAATCAAAATCGCTGGCAGCGATACAGTAATAGTGTCGATCATGCCCTGCTCGATCTCCTTCCAGCTCAAACCATTCTTAATGCCGATTAGCGCGGCTATGGCAGCAGCCAAAAACAGTGCCACTTGATTGGGTCCCGAGGAGTCGAGGCCGAATACATAGACAGTGCCAGCGAGCATAGCAATCAAAAGAATGACGGGAATCAGTGCGTCTAGAAGGCTGGCTTTTACCAGAGGTCGGCTCATAGGTATCTCAGTTATTATTGTTTTAGGGCTAGAGAATGCGGGTTAGGCTGCTGAGGTGTAACTTACCAGCACTGCCGCTATCTATCTACCCTTCTCGATAGCACTACAGCGAAAAGTGCTCGGCAGTCAGGTCCAGAGCCAGTGTGGCGCGCTCAATTAGCGTATCGATCTCAGTATCAGTGCAGATCAGTGGTGGCGAAATAATCATTGAGTCACCCACGGCGCGCATCACCAGACCATTCTCTATGGCCAGGTCGCGACAGACACCGCCGGATACCTGATCTGGCCCCAGGCGCTCGCGAGTTTCTTTATTGCGCACCAACTCCAGAGAACCAAACATGCCCAGTCCGCGAGTGTGGCCAACAATCGGATGCTCCCCTAGCTCGGCCCAGCGCTTTTGCATATAGGGCGCGGCATAATCGCGCACTCGCTCGAAGATATTCTCCGATTGCATAATATCCAAGGTGGCCATGGCCGCCGCGCAGGCAATAGGATGCCCCGAATAGGTAAAACCATGGGCGAACTCGCCGCCCTTAGCAGTGATTACAGAGGCAACTTTATCGCTGACTAAAACGCCTCCCAGAGGCTGAAAGCCATTTGTCACGGCCTTGGCAAAGGTAATTAAATCCGGCTCTGTGCCCAATGTCTGGCTGCCAAACAGCTGACCTGTGCGACCAAAACCACAGATCACCTCATCGCTGATAAACAGAATATCCCGCGCTTTAAGAATCCGACTAACCTCTGGCCAGTAACTGTCAGGAGGTACAATCACGCCGCCAGCACCCTGAATTGGCTCGGCAATAAACGCTGCAATATTATCTTCGCCGATCTGGTCAATTTTTTCTTCTAGAGCACGGGCCGCCTGCAGGCCAAATTCTTCTGGGCTGAGATCGCCGCCATTCACAAACCAGTTGGGATCCACTATGTGCTCGACATAGGGCAGAGTTTCGAACTGCTGATGCACAAAACCGAAGCCACCTAGGCTGGCCGAGGCGATGGTGCTGCCGTGATAGGCATTTTGTCGCGAGATAATAATGCGTTTGTTGGGCTTGTCTTGGAGATCCCAATAGCGCCGCACCAGACGAATATTGGTGTCATTGGCCTCGGAACCGGAATTGGTAAAAAACACATGGGTAAAACGCTCTGGTGCCATATCCACCAGACGCTCAGCCAACTCAACCGCTGGGGCATTGCTGCATTGAAAGAAATTATTATAGTAGGGCAATTGCTCAAATTGACGGCTAACCGCCTCGGCAATGGCCGGCTGACTGTAACCTAGACTGCAGCACCATAGGCCTGACATACCGTCGAGTATCTGATTGTCGTCGGTGTCATAAATGTAGATATGCTCTGCGCGGTTAATGATTCGCCCAGGCTTCTGTGCATATTGATTAAAGTCGGTAAACGGATGCAGATGTCGCTGCGTGTCGAGCGCTTGCCATTGCTGGGTGGTTCGGTTTTTAGTCTTAGGAGTCGCGGTTGCCATATTGTTGAGCTTTGCCCCTTGGGAGATGTTTAAGCGGTTGATGATAGTCCCTTATTTGGCCACAGAAAGTCTGTTGGCACAGGTACCCAAAGGGGTGGTTAATAGGCCATTGCAGCTTTTTCAGTGGAAAAACAAACACTAAAATCGGTAAAAAAAATCTGGTGGGAAAAGAGGGCTGACTATACACTTACACGTCGATTATAAGTGCCGTGAAAATTTATCCGTAAACAAGTGGCTGCAGGGCTTGGCAAGGTAAATAAATAATTCTATGAGCCACTTTTAAACGGCTATTTTTAACCACCAATTGTAAAATAAACAAAGCGCGTAAAGTGCTGATAATGTTTACTGGGAGAGTTGCTATGACGCATCACATAATTAGAAAAACCTTGATTTCAGCGGCAGTGGCCGCGGCGACCTTGAGTGCCGGACAGCTGTCCGCGGCACAGATCGAAGAGATCATTGTCACTACACAGAAACGCCAGCAAACCCTGCAGGATGTGCCTATTTCGGTCT
>JAFMBU010000155.1 GCA_017858295.1 Porticoccaceae bacterium
CTTATAATCGCCAAAAGCCGCCAAACCATTTGTTATCCAGCATAGAGCAACCATCAAGGACCCAACCGTGACCAACCCACTTTTAGAAACTCATGAACTGCCTCCATTCACCGCTATTTGTGCGGAGCATGTGGAGCCAGCTATCGAAAAGTTGATCGAGCAAAATCGCACTGCGCTCGAGGAACAGCTTTCCGAGCTTGAAACAGTCACCTGGGAGTCTCTTATTGAGCCAATTGACAGGCGCAATGAAATGCTCAATCAAGCCTGGTCACCGGTAAGTCATTTAAATAGCGTGTTAAATTCTGATGCGCTGCGAGAAGCCTACAATAATTGTGTGGGTAAATTAGCCCAGTGGGGAACCGAAACTGGGCAAAATGAAACCCTGTTTCAGGCCTATAAAACTCTCTCAGAGAGCGAGGAATTTGCCGCTTTAACCCAGGCTCAACGCCACAGTATCAAGCTGGCGCTACAGAGTTTTGATCTTTCCGGCGTCTCACTGCCAAAAGATAAAAAGCAGCAATTTTCCAGATTAACCCAACGATTAGCCGAACTTAGCAGCACGTTTGGCGACAATGTTATGGATGCCACTCAGGCTTGGAGCCTGCTTATCAGCGATGCTGAGGATCTGGCTGGCGTCACCGACAACTCCCTGGCGCTTCTCGCTCAAGCCGCTGCAGAAAAAGATCAGAGCGGTTATTTATTGACCCTCGATCAGCCCTGTTTTATCGCCATCATGACCTATGCTGACAGTCGCTCATTGCGCGAAAAAATGTATCAGGCATTTACCACTCGCGCCTCTGATCAGGGTCCCCAGGCCGGGCAGTGGGATAACAGCGCGATTATTGATGAGACATTAAAACTGCGCCATGAACGGTCCCAAATACTTGGCCTAGGTAATGCCGCCGAGGTGTCACTGGCACCGAAGATGGCCAGCTCAACCGCTCAAGTGATGAGCTTTTTAGATGACCTTGCCAAGCAGGTTAAGCCTCAGGCAGAAAAAGAGTTTGCCGAACTCTCAGCCTTCGCCAAAACAGAGCTGCAAATCGATGAGCTCAAGGCTTGGGATATTGCCTATGTATCCGAGAAACTTCGCACCCAGCGCTATGCCATCAGTGTTGAAGAGCTGCGCCCCTGGTTTCCCGTCGAACGGGTTCTAAGCGGCCTCTATAACATTGCCGGACGCTTATTTGATATCAGCATTGAAGAAGATACCCGCGCCGATTTATGGCACAAAGACGCTAGGTTCTACCGTATCTCGCGCAATGGCCAGGTGATTGCGAGTTTTTATCTGGATCTGTACGCCCGAGAAAAGAAGCAGGGCGGGGCATGGATGGATGTCTGTAGATCAAGACGCAAGTTGGTGGATGGCATCCAGCTTCCGGTTGCCTACCTGACCTGCAACTTTACCCCGCCGGTTGACGGCAAACCGGCTCTACTCACCCATGACGAAGTCACAACCCTGTTCCATGAATTTGGCCACGGCCTACATCATATGCTGACCCAGGTTGAGGTTCTGGAAGTCTCCGGTATCAACGGTGTTGCCTGGGATGCGGTAGAGCTGCCCAGCCAATTTATGGAGAACTGGTGCTGGCAGGAAGAGAGTATCGAACTTATATCTGCTCATTTTGAAAGTGGCGAAGCGCTACCCAAAGCGATGTTGGATAAATTATTAGCGGCGAAGAACTTTCAGTCAGGTATGGCCCTGGCACGTCAGCTGGAGTTTGCCATCTTCGATTTCCGTCTGCATCTAGAGTACAACCCGAGCAACCCACGCAGCCCCCAAGAGTTGATCAACGAAGTGCGCGAGCAAATCGCAGTGATTAAAGCCCCGGATTACAATCGCTTTCAAAATGGCTTTGGGCATATTTTTGCCGGGGGTTATGCGGCTGGTTATTACAGCTATCTCTGGGCCGAAGTGCTGTCTGCCGACGCCTTCTCGCTATTTGAAGAGCAGGGTATTTTCGATCAAGCCACCGGCGATAAATTCCGCGCCGCAATTCTCGAAAAGGGCGGCTCAGATGACGCCATGAACCTGTTTGTTCAGTTCCGCGGTCGCGAGCCGTCTAATGAGGCATTGCTGAGGCACCGTGGAATTTTCTAGCAAATAGATTGTTGGATGTGTCATTTTTATGGCTGGCACCGATGTTGTGATCAACTCAAATATACTTGCAGGCAAGGGTGAGATGAGTAATTAATGCGGACATCGGTATTATTTAGACTACACTTAAAGGACAGAATAAATTGAGTGTAATTGATGATGGTTGGCGCCGAGACGCTGAATAGAATGTTGGTTTAAAGCTACAAGGAGGTAGTTTATGACAGAATCTGCACTGTCAGTATTTGTTAAAAAAGCCCTTGCATCTGGGGCATCCATTGCCGCCATCGAGCGAGATTTGTTTGAAGCTGGTTGGTCTAAAAGGCAGGTTTCTAACGCCCTGGGTGAGTTTTCACCTGCGGGCCTGGGGACACAGGCTCCCAAACCAAAACCCGAGTTTCGAGTGCGGGAAATATTCCTCTATACAACCATGTTTATCATGCTTTACCTGAGTAGTTATCATCTTGGCAGCTTGTTTTTTCAGTTTGTGAATCTCATATTTCCCGACGCCAGCCATACAGATTATGGGGAGATTATTGGTCGCAATATCCGCTTTAATGTGTCGGCTTTACTGGTGGCCTTTCCCGTTTTTCTCTTGGTCGCGGTAAAAATTGCCAAGCATATTCAGTTTGAGCCGTTGCAACGTGCATCTCCAGTAAGAATCTGGCTGACCTATCTAACTCTGGCTATCGCCACCTGTGTTCTTGCGGGCAATTTTATTGCTCTTTTGAATAGTTTTTTAACTGGCGAGCTGTCAATTGCGTTTATTTTAAAAGTCCTGATTGTTGCTGGAATAGCTGGTGGGCTGTTCTCATACTACCTCTGGTCAATACGCACAGATACTGAGTTAACTGCTGAATGGTAGTGAATAATTGGGTTCGCCTGAATGCTTTCATCACCGGCGCGATAAAAAATATCTCAAAGTCCTAGTATTTTGCTCGATGGGCGGATTTTATTTGATAATTTCTAGGGTAAATTCTTAGAAGAGCCTTCAATAGTATTATTTTAGCCTAAGCTTACAGCATGTTAGTGCATATTGGTTTCAAGTCATTATCGAAGGCTTGAGACCTGTGCAGAGACGTAAGGCTAAGTAGTTTAGAACGGAGACTCACTATGAAGGTGCCAGAATGTCCTCCAAACGAGGTAGCACGGCTTCAGACCCTCAGATCACTCGATATATTAGATACCCCCCACGAAGAACGATTTGACCGCTTAACGCGCATGGCAAAACGGCTTTTTAATGTGCCCATTGCGCTGGTGAGTTTGGTGGACGAAAACCGACAGTGGTTTAAATCCTGTATTGGCCTCAGGGTATCCGAAACCCCCAGAGATATTTCATTCTGTGGCCATGCCATTCTTGGTGATGACGTTTTTATTATTCCCGACGCGGCGGCTGACGAACGCTTTCAGGACAATCCGTTGGTGGTTGGTGAGCCGAATATACGCTTCTATGCCGGCTGCCCCCTGCGTGCCCTAAATGGAGCGCAAATCGGTACGCTTTGTATTATTGATGACAAGCCCCGGGACTTTGGCGAGGATGACCTGAGTGCACTAAAAGATCTTGCGGCAATGGCCGAACAAGAGCTTGCCGCCCTCGAGTTGGCGGTGCTCGATGAGTTGACGGAGATTTCTAATCGACGGGGCTTTATCACCTTAGTTAGCCATGCTATTCGCATGTGCGTGCGGCAAAAAATGTCTGCATCCCTAGTGTTTTTTGATCTCGACAAATTCAAATTAATCAACGACCGCCATGGCCATATTGAAGGCGACCGAGCGCTGACAACATTCGCCAAAATTTTGCAGAGAACCCTGCGCGACTCAGACCTAGTGGCGCGCATTGGTGGCGATGAATTTGCCGCACTGCTTTTGGATACCCCCAAAGCCTCGGCGCTGGATGTAATCCTAAGACTGCAGGCGAGACTAGATGTCTACAATGACAAGTCAGTCCATGATTACACCATCGACTTTTCCTTTGGCGTGGTGGACTTTGACCCCCAGGTACATGCGGACGTCGAAGCCTTACTCGCCGATGGTGATGCACTAATGTATGAGTGTAAGCACGGTAAGAGTTGACCCAGCTTAGTGCCGCAGCTCATTTGGCATTGGCGTGGCCAATATTATGTTCCTAGGCGTGGACTCGGTCTATGGCTTTGAGAGCGACAGGGTGGCGGGTGGCAGCGGTCCAGCTATTGGGGGTTTCCCAGCCTAGGGTGAATAATTTGCTAAAAGGGCAGCTTGATAAGCATGTTGAGCTGGTGGTGTCTAATACAGCTTGATCTTTTAGCTACAGGTAAAAAGCGCCTTTCGGCGCTTTTTTGGGTTATGGGGCTATGGAATTTAACTTATTCGGCAATGTAAAAGATTGTTGTCTATGGTTATTCCTAATATAAAAGAATAAG
>JAFMBU010000156.1 GCA_017858295.1 Porticoccaceae bacterium
TCAGAACTGCGCTCTGCCGAACCAGCATGCTCTTGAATCCCGTTTTGAGAGCCGTCTTGAGTGCCAGGTTTAGTATCGTCTTGTAGATCGTCGCTGTTAATGTCCATTAATCCTCGGCGCTTTTTGCAGTAAAGAGTAATAACCAACCAGCAATAAAGGCGCTGCCACCCACTGGCGTGATAACCCCCAGGATGCTAATCCCAGAGATGGCAATCAGATACAGAGAGCCAGAAAACAGCACTATGCCCAGCATAAAGCAGCGTGCCGCCCAGTGCAGGGAGCGCTCATTGAGCGGTAAGTTGATAGCGGCGAGCAGAGCCAGGGTGTGGATAAAATGATAGAGCACTCCGGTTTGATAGGTCTGCAACATTTGCGCGCTCAAAGAGCCCTTCAAACCATGTGCCGCAAAGGCGCCCAATATCACAGCCAGCGCGCCGCTGAGAGCAGTCAGTCGAATCCAGAGGAGTTTATCCATAGCAATAAAAAAGCCGCACTAAGCGGCTTTTGGTCTCTTATAAGGTGAAATTAGGCTTCCATCATTCCGCGAACTTTCTTCATCGCGTTTTTCTCGAGCTGGCGAATACGCTCGGCAGAGACACCGTATTCAGCGGCCAGTTCGTGAAGAGTTGCCTTGGCATCATTCAACCAGCGACGCTGGAGAATATCGCGACTGCGATCATCGAGATCTTCTACCGCAGCGATTAGGCGAGTATTGTTATCCACTTCCCAATCATCGTTTTCAGCCAGCTGCGCCGGATCCATGCTCTTGTCTTCAAGAAAGTAGACCGGAGCTTGGAAACTGCTGCTGTCGTCATCTTCGCCCGCTGGAGCATCAAAAGCTGGGTCCCGAGAGGTAAGACGCATTTCCATTTCCATCACGTCTTTAACCTGGACACCCAGATCATCCGCTACTGCCTTGGCTTCATCGGCAGATAACCACTGTAATTGCTTTTTGGCGCTACGCAGATTGAAAAACAACTTGCGCTGAGCCTTGGTCGTGGCAATTTTAACGATGCGCCAGTTACGCAAAATAAATTCGTGAATCTCGGCTTTGATCCAGTGCACGGCAAAGGACACTAGACGCACACCTTTTTCAGGGTTGAAACGTCGTACCGCTTTCATCAAGCCGACATTACCTTCCTGAATCAGATCCGCCAATGGCAGGCCGTAACCGTTGTAAGAGCGAGCGATGTGAACAACAAAGCGCAGATGGGCCATTACCATTCGACGAGCTGCGTCGAGATCTTCTTGATAATATAGCGCCTCGCCCAGTGCACGCTCTTCATCGATGGTCAGAATGGGCACAGTCGCAGTTCCCTGAATGTACGCATTCAGGTTGCCGCCGGGGGCCATCCACTCCATGGTTTGAAGGGCATTACTCATAACAGACTCTTTTTCATCGTGGGTCGAATATTCTAGCACTTTTTAATTGCTCGTTCCTAGCCTTTAACAGTAACCTTTACAGAGTAGTTTAGACCCTATTGATCGGTTTTTCAGCGTGGCTGGATATTGCGCAAATGTTGTCCTACAGCAAGCCAGGCACCAATTAAACCAACGCTGCCGCCAATTAGCAGCAGGGTTACAAAACCACTGAAGCCGAGGCCGCTAATACTAAACTGACTCTGGTACAACAGTGCTAGCTTATCTACGGGCCCGGCCAGCCAAAAGCCCAATCCGGTTAAAAGAATTCCAGCAACCAGCGCGCCGAACATGCCAAACAATAGTCCGCTATATAAAAACGGTCTGCGCACATAGGCATCGGTGCCGCCAACCATCTTTACTACGGTGATTTCATCCCGGCGACTCTGAATCGCCAGGCGAATAGTATTGCCCACAACCAGAATCACCCCCAGCCCCAGGGCGGCCCCCAGAGCCAGAACCAATTTTCGGCCCATATCCAAAAGCGCATCTAGGCGCTGCAACCATTCAAGATCCAGCTGCACATCATCGACTAATTTCAACTCGCGGATCTCGGTCACTAGGCGGCTGGCATCGCCAACCAACAGCGGCTGTACCAAAAAGGAATCCGGTAGTGGATTTTCATCTAGATACTGCAGAGCCGCACCAAAGCCCGATAGGCTCTCAAATTCATCTCGAGCATCCTGTGCCGAAATATAAGTCACTGAGGCAACCCCAGAGAGCCCTTCGAGCTTTGTAGTCAGGCTTTCTAGAGCGGACTCCCGCGCGCCCTTTTTAACAAACACACTAATTTGCGCCGAGGCGTCAACCCCGCCGCTGAGCTGGCGAATGTTTTCCACGCTTAAATAGAGTGCCGCAGGCAGTGTTAGAGCAATAGCAATCACCAGAATGGTCAGCAGTGACTGCAATGGTTCGCCAAGTATTTTTAATGTGCTGCTTTTAAGGGTCGCCTGATGGTGCTGCCTATAGCTGCGCCACTTGTCGACACGACTGAGCATCTGACCGCGCGCACCGCGCTGGCCACTGTCACGAGCCCTGCTTTTAGTAGCCGCCATAACTGACCCCATCCTGCTCCATCTGACCCTGATTGAGTCGCATAATGCGCATATCCATACGGTTGATCAGATTGATATCGTGACTGGCCACTAACACAGTGACGCCAACATCTTGAAAACGCTTAAACAGCGCCATAATTTCAGCCGACAACTGTGGATCCAAATTACCCGTAGGCTCATCAGCGAGAAGAATTTTTGGCTTGTGCACCACAGCTCGGGCTATACCCACCCGCTGCTGTTCACCCCCAGATAGAGCAATCGGATTATGCTTTTCTCGGTCGAGTAGCCCCACTGTATCTAGGGCCGCTCGCACCCGGCGACCTATATCCGCCTGAGAATACCCCGCCACCTGAAGAGGTAGAGCAACATTTTCAAATACCGAGCGATCAAATAGCAGCTGGTGGTTCTGAAACACAACACCCACTTGCCGGCGATAAAAGGGAACTTTGGAGTGGGGCAAACGGTTTATATTCTTGCCGTTAATAAGCAAATTACCCGAGGTGGGCCGTTCGATCAGCATCAATAGTTTTAACAATGTGCTTTTACCGGCACCGGAGTGGCCAGTAAGAAAGGCCATCTCGCCTGCGTCCATTTCAAAACTCACGCCGCGCAGAGCTTCGTAACCACTCTCATAGCGCTTGCAGAGATTATCAAAACGGATCATCGACATTCTATTCCACCTGGCCCAGTAGCGCGGAAACAAACTGTTCGGCAACAAAGGGCTGCAGATCGTCCACTCCTTCACCTACACCTATATAGCGGATCGGCACAGAAAACTTCTCCGCTAAGGCGAAGATAACGCCGCCTTTAGCGGTACCATCGAGCTTGGTTAAGACAATCCCCGTGACCCCAGCCGTGGCATGAAACTCTTTCATCTGGGCCACCGCGTTCTGACCGGTGCCGGCATCCAATACCAGCAACACTTCATGGGGTGCGGCGGCATCCAGTTTGGCAGCCACTCGACGAACCTTTTTCAGCTCTTCCATCAGGTTGCTTTTATTGTGCAGACGCCCGGCGGTGTCGGCGATAATCACATCGATATTTTTTGCCCTGGCAGATTCAATGGCATCAAACACCACCGAGGCACTGTCGGCACCCATATGTTGGGCCACCACCGGAATTTGATTGCGCTCGCCCCAGACTTGCAGCTGCTCAACGGCGGCGGCTCTAAAGGTATCGCCGGCGGCTAACATGACCGACTGCCCCTGCTGTTGCAGCTGTCGCGCCATCTTGCCGATAGTCGTAGTCTTGCCGACACCGTTGACGCCGACCACCAACATCACAAAGGGGCCCTCGGCATTATCGGTATTTAGAGGTTGTTCGCAGGGGCTAAGTCGGGCAATTAGAATTTCACGGAGGGCTGCCTGCAGTGCCGCACCATCTTTTAGCATGGCACGATTGGAGCGTTCGGTGAGCTGAGTAATAATCTGAGAAGTGGCTTCGACACCCACATCGGCCATCAGCAGCAGAGTTTCCAACTCCTCAAAAAGCTGGTCATCTATTACCTTGGCGCCGAGAAACAGATCGCCGAGACCGCGACTGGTGCGCGACAGGGCACGCTGCATCTTGCCGAGCAAGCCACCGGACTTCTCTGCGGCCGGCTCTTCTATAGAGGAAGTAGCACCGACAGAAACTGCATCAGAAGAATGAGAAGGCTCAGCCTTGTTACGCTTAAAGCGATCGAGAAAGCTGCGCTTGTTCTTTTCTGGCTCTGGGGGATTAGTTGAATTAGCGTCCATGTAGGTTCATTTCTAACTGTGGTTATATTCTGGTGTATCCTACCATCTCAATTGATTTAGGGTGATTAAATGTCACCAAAAGGAGTGGCTTTTGACTGTCAGACAACGGGTTCGCATTATCGCCGGCAAATGGCGCAGCCGCGT
>JAFMBU010000157.1 GCA_017858295.1 Porticoccaceae bacterium
AAAGAGAGCCTGCTGCTCAATCTGGCGTTTAATATCGCCATACCCACTCTGGTGCTGACCAAACTCAGCGGCGAAGACTACCTGGGAATTAAGCTGGCAATTATTGTGGCGCTATCATTTCCGATTATTTACGGTGTTCGCGACTTTTTTGTCCGCAGCAAAATCAACTTCTTCTCGGCACTGGGAGTGGTCAGTGTTGCCTTGACCGGTGGCATTAGTCTGATGGAATTGGATGCTATTTATATAGCGATTAAAGAGGCTAGCATCCCCGCCCTATTTGGCTTGGCGACCCTGGTTTCGCTAAAAACATCCCAGCCACTAATCCATACCTTTTTACTCAATGACTCGGTGCTTGAGATCGATAAGATCAATGCCTCGCTGCTGAGCCGCAACCGCAAACCGGAGTTTGACCAGCTGCTGATAAATGCCTCCTGGATTCTGGCTGGCTCATTTTTGCTCTCGGCGGTATTGAACTATTTTCTCGCGGTTTATCTATTGACCGCAGATCCCGGCACTCAGGCGTTTAATGAGCAACTCGGCAAGATGACGGCACTGAGCTTTCCGGTTATCGCGGTGCCCGCTATGCTGGTGATGATTGGTGATATGTTTTATCTCTTTAAGGGCATTACCCGCATTACCGGGCTGTCCCTAGAAGAAATTATCAAACAGAAATAAACTAAATTTAAAAGTAAGAGTGATTTTATGTGGTACGCAATAATCAGTGAAGACAGTGAAAACAGCCTTGCACAACGCTTGGCAGCCCGCCCGGCCCATCTGCAGCGACTGCAAGAGTTAAAAGATGATGGCCGTCTGTTTGTCGCCGGACCCCATCCGGCAATTGATTCTCTAGAACCCGGTGAGGCGGGATTTACCGGTAGTTTGGTGATTGCTGAATTCCCATCGCTTACACAAGCCCAGCAGTGGGCCGATGCTGACCCCTATGTGGCAGCCGGTGTCTATCGGCAAGTGACTGTTAAACCTTTCAAGAAAGTACTGCCTTAGAAGACGGCTTCGGCAGGCTTCTGCAAAAGACCGTCAAGAGAGGATTAGCTGTCAAATAGTTATCATTTGCTGCTGATCAGAGTATTATCCATGCTTTCCCAACTTATCGTTTTTAAAATCATGAAATATCTGTTTTTGGCACTATCTAGCTGGGCACTACCTATCTTAGCCCTATCCTTCAGCTATTCCCTGCTTGCTCAGGATGCTGACACTCTCGATGCTGTGGATGCTGTAAGCGCCCAAATATCTGAAGAGCGAATTGAAGAGCAACCTGAAGAAAAGGTTTATTTTCAGAATAAATCAGTCTGGGTCAGTGATGAATTTTTGGTGCCACTGCGCTCTACACCCTGTGCTCGCTGTACCATTGTTCACCGAGGCCTTAAATCTGGCACCAAGCTGCAGCTTTTAGAAATGGTTGATGGCTGGGGACATCTGATCACCAATCGCGGTATTGAAGGCTGGATGGAAGAGCAGTATCTGGTGGAGCAGCCCATTGCGCGCTTTAGAGTGCAGGCACAAGAGAAAGAGCTGGCGACCCTGAAACAGCGCAATACTGAGCTGGAAAAAATAGTTAGCGAATTGAATCAGGCATCGAAAGCGGTTCGCGGTGAACTGGACAACAGCCAAGATACCCAAAACAGCTTGGCTGCCGAGCTGGCAGAGATTCGTGAGATCTCTGCAGATTCTCTTGCCCTCAGTGAGCAGAATCAGCAGCTGGTGAAAAACAATCATATGCTCCAGAGAGAGAACGACTCTCTAAAGGCCAATGTTGATGATCTGCAAAAAGATCAACGCAATGAGTCATTTCTCTACGGCGGTTTAACCGTATTTCTCGGTGCTATTTTAGTGATCCTGATTCCTAAATTGCGCGGCCGTAAACGTTTTTCTGAGTGGCAGTAGTCGGTCACTGAAGAACAACTATTTCAAATAATATTACTCGGAGGCAGCATGAAAACCATCCACATTAAATTATTCAGCCGTTTTATGCTGGCTACTCTAGTGCTGCTATCCCAGACTTTCTCCACCGGCGCTTACGCGGAAAACCCGCAGATTAAACTGCAAACTGATATGGGCGATATCCTGCTTGAGCTCTACCCAGAGCAGGCACCAGTTTCAGTGGATAACTTTATTAAGCACGCTAATAGCTTCCACTATGACGGCCTGATCTTTCACCGAGTGATTAAGGGCTTTATGATTCAGAGCGGCGGGCATACCTTTGATCTGACACCCCGTGAATCGGAGCGCGCACCAATCGTCAATGAATCATTTAATGGCTTGAGCAATAGCCGTGGCACCATTTCTATGGCGCGAACCAATGATCCCGACAGTGCCAAAGCGCAGTTTTTTATTAACCATGGCAACAATAAGAGCCTCAATGCCCGGGGTGCAAAAGCGGGTTATGCGGTGTTTGGTTCTGTGATTAAAGGAATGGATGTGGTGGATGCTATAGCTAACACTGAGGTGGCAACTATGGGCATGTATCAAAATGTGCCGGTCGCTGCTATCCGCATTCTCAGCGCTCGACTGCTCAATCCTGAAGCCTGGAAGCCCCTAGCCGAACCGAAGGCACTTCCGGCTTTTGAAAAACCGATCCCGATTCGCTAGTAGAGCCTTTTTTACTTAGCTACTTTCTAGATGCCTATTTATAGAAGCCCAGCAGACATGACAGATCTCAGTATTAACCTCAATAAAATCGCCCTGATACGCAATTCTCGAGAAGGTAATTACCCGGATGTGGTGGAGTTCGCCAAGGTCTGTATAGACCAGGGTGCCGACGGCATTACCGTACACCCGCGCCCAGACCAGCGCCATATTCGTCCCGATGATGTGCGCCGTCTAGCAGCACTGGTAAACCCTCTGGCCAATGTGGAATTCAATGTTGAAGGCAATCCCTTTGCCCCTGCGGTTGGCGACTACCCGGGTTTTATTGAACTGGTGGCTGAGACCATGCCCGACCAATGCACACTGGTCCCAGATGGCGATGATCAGCTGACCTCGGACCACGGTTTTGACCTCAGCAGTTCCGGCGAGCAGCTGCGACCCATTATTGAGCGATTGCACAGTTTGGGGATGCGCGTCAGCCTATTTATGGATCCGGATCTGGCGCAGATTGAACTGGCCAAAGAGATCGGTGCCGACCGCATTGAACTCTATACAGGTCCCTATGCTGCAGCCTGGGGCAGCGACCAGCTAGAAGAACTATTTCAGCAACATCTAGCCGCTGCTGAGCTATCTACCCGCTTGGGTATGGGGGTCAATGCAGGGCATGATCTCAACCTTCATAATCTGGCCAAATTTGCCAGTATTCCCAATCTTCTGGAAGTCTCCATCGGCCACGCCTTTACCGTTGACTCTCTGACTTTGGGTATGGCAAAAACCGTGCACAGCTACAAAGCGCTGCTCGGGTAAACCATGAATACCTCTGCCCTGGCGACCACGCATCTGACAGTCTCCTGCATAGGTGCTGGCCGCCTGGGCACTACCCTCTGCAGACTATTAGTCGAACAGCAATCAGCTATCCGCATTTCGATTGGCCAAGTGCTCAATAACAGTCTCGAATCGAGCCTCAAGGCCGTGGACTTTATTGGCGATGGCAGTGCAGCAAAAGATTCAGCGCGCCTTGAACCTGCGGATATTTGGCTGATCAGCACGCCTGATGACGCTATCCAAGAAGTCACTGAAGCGTTGGCCCAGTGTGGGGTTTTAGCCCCGGGTAATATTGTTTTTCACTGCAGTGGATCCCTCAGCTCAAAGGTGATTCGCCTGCCCGACAACCAGTGCTACCGCGCTTCGGTGCACCCCACTCACAGCTTTGCCAACCCGGAAAAATCTATCTCTAGGTTCCCTGGCAGCAGCTGCGCAGTGGAAGGAGATGAGCAAGCGGTTGCGGTATTGAACGCTTTATTCTCTGCCATTGGCGGTGTCTGCTTCCCCCTGAAAAGTGATAAAAAAGGCCTCTACCACGCCGCCACTGTGATGGCCTGTAATAATCTGGTGGCGCTGTTGGCCATAAGCAAGCAGATGCTAGCCGAAGCCGATATAGACCCCGCTCAGCAGGAGCAGATTCTCAATCCACTAATTGGCCAAACCATTGACAACTATTTGAGTAATCCTGATCCCGCCGATAGCTTAACCGGACCCATTTCCCGGGGAGACCAGAGTACTGTGGCGACCCATCTCGACGCCCTCTCATCAGAGCCTCAATGGCATGCTGCTTACACTGTACTGGGTGAAGTGGCGGTTGGCCTTGCTCGGCAACAGGGCTTTGCCAGTGATGATGATTTGAAAAAAATATCCGATTTGCTGGCCAGTGCTACAGACCAATAACAAC
>JAFMBU010000158.1 GCA_017858295.1 Porticoccaceae bacterium
CTCGCAGATTAACGGTAATAAATATCAGACTAACGTCGGCTGAAGGGGCTATTAGGGCGCCTTAACAAACATTTTTAGCGCTCTTCTGGCTGGCCTCTCAATTGAATTTCTAAATAACCTTTAGCTACTCGGACACTCAATTTTTGTACCGCCATTATCATCGTAACCATCGCCATCGGAATCACTGGAAAGGCGAATACGACCACTGCGAAAGACAATCACCTGGCGCCCATAATCAATGGTTTGGTTGGTCGAACAGACTTCAAGATTGCCCAATTCAAGGGCTTCACCATTGCGCGCAAAACGTATATAGGGGCGACCAAATGAGGCTGACATCTCAAGGGCAATGGAGTTGATATCGACCTCCTGCTGAAGTACTTCCCCAGCATCAAAATCGTTATTGTCATTATCGTCGCGAAATACCAACAGGCGTAAACCCGCACTGCTGACACAGCTATTAGCCGCATCCACGGTGCAGACCGTCCACACCTGACGCTGTGAAAGGGCAAGACCCCTTGCCAATTCCAGTGCATTGCGCACTTGCAGAGTTTTTTGACTGATTCCACGCTTTTGCACAAAGCTGGTAAATGACGGCACAGCAACAGCCAATAAAATGGCGGCGATGGCCAAGGTGACCATTAGCTCAACAATGGTAAATCCCCGTGAGACGGCGAAGCGGTTCATCCCTAAACTCCTAACAGTAATATCACGATAAAAAACGGATAGGCTTTAAACTTGCCATTAAAGGATAGCAGCTAATCAGGGCGAGGCTTATTTGTCTCGGAGAGTTGCGATTGAGTCCATATTAAATAGCTATTAAAGGCGCTTTAGTTTAGTCCTAAGGACGGCCAAGATCACAGGCTCATGCCCAACCACAGATAGGCAAGCATGCTGATCACACCCACTACAATTGAGTAAGGAAGCTGAGTTTTAATATGATCAATATGATCAGATGCGGCTCCAGTGGAGGCGAGAATAGAAGTGTCAGAAAGAGGTGAGCAGTGATCGCCAAAGACGCCGCCGCCAGCCGTAGCAGCCAATGTTGCATAGACTAGCGTCGAGAGTTCAGCGCCAGAAAAGTTAAATGCCAAGGGTACTGAGATGGGGATCATAATCGCGTAAGTGCCCCAGGAGGTACCTGTGGAAAAAGCGATAACAGCGGAAATAATAAACACTAATAATGGCAAGATTGAGGGGGTTAACCAAGACTGGGTAATTGAGACTATGTAGTCCGCTGTATGCAGCGCCGCAGAGAGATCGTTCAACGCATAGGCAAAGGCCAGAATCACCACCGCAGGCATAATGCCCTTGATACCGAGCATAGCCGTGGAGGTAATTTCATTTAGTGGAACCCCCTGAAGGCGCATAATAATCGCCAGCACAAAAACCGCCAGCATGAAGGCCTCGAGAGGCTTGGCACTGGAGGTGAGACTCACAGACACCAAGGCAAAACCAATTACCAGTATCACCGGGAAAATGAAATTCCAGAATAGGCTGGTGCGAATGCCAGCATAGGGCTCTATGCCGGTTAGCTCATCCGCCATCAGGGGTTCGCCGCCGTCACGGACCACTTTCCCCTCTTCCTGAGCGCGGCGTTCCGCTTCTTTCATGGGACCAAAGTCCGGCAACATGCCGGAGGCAATCAAGCCCACCATGAGTACGGAGAGGATTGGGTAGATATTAAATGGAATTGCCGTGATAAAAAATCCCATGGCATCCCCTGCATTGGCCACTGGTCCCATGCCGATAGTCAGTCCAGCGACAAACACAGCCCAGCCGGTAAAGGGCACTAAAATACTCACAGGAGCTGAAGTGGAGTCGCAAATATAGGCGAGTTTTTCACGGGAAATTTTGTAGCGATCCGACAAGCTCCGCATCGTTGAACCAACAAATAGTGGACTAAAATAATCGCTGAAATAGACAAACAATCCCATAAACCAAGAGACCAATTGAATGCGTTTTCGGGTCATCCTGCGCCGCTCAATAAACAGCGAGAAATTGGCCACAGCACCAGTGCGCTGAAAAAACGCCAACAGGATGCCGATAAAAAACTCGAGCAATAAAATCCAGGAAAACCCCTCATTGCCCAAAGCGCCGACCAATAGATCGGGAAAGCCTTGAAAGCCCTTACCAGCCACTAGCACACCGATCAAACAGGCAACGGCTAGGGAAAACACTGTGTTGCGCGTAGCAAAGGCCAAAAACACGGCCACCGCGGCGGGCACCAAAGACAGGGGCCCAATATAGTCGGTCGCTTCCATGATCTATTCCTTTTTTATTAGCGGCAGTAGCGTTAATTTTTTGTCTTTTTTGATTACAGTTCTCGTCTACCCTGCCAGCTCTCCAGCGCCGCGCTGGCTTCAAAACCTATGCGCCGCAGCGGATCCGGTGGCATCCAGCTGGGGGAACCAAAAATAGCTGACACATCTAATTGATTCTGCCCGAGAGCCAGTTCAGCCAGCGCATTACCCAACAGTGTTCCCTTTACTGTGCCGCCACCATTGCAGCCACTGGAGATAAATAATCCCGGTTCACGCTCGCCCCACACTGGCGCGGTGTTATAGGTAACGCCAACAGCACCACCCCAAACATGTTCAAAGCCCTGTCCTTTATCTAACCCATTTGACTTGAGCTGAGGAAACCTGCGCCAGAGTCGATCCAGCAACAGAGCAGTCACTTTCGACCCAGGCAACTCGGCCTCATAACTGTGCCCAGAGCGCACCAGCAGTCGACCGTCGGCTGTGCGTCGCAAGGTGCTGCCGAGTCTATGGGTGGGCAGCAGACCCCAGTTATGGACGCTGCCAAGACTGTTGAGAAGCTCAGGATCTAGTGGCGGTGTAATGCCAGCATAGGTATACACAGCGGCTAAGCGTGAGCGCGCTACGCCCTGCTCTTTGGCAAAGGAGTTATTGGCCAGCACCAGCTTCGAACAGCTGAGTTCACCCTGAGCCGTGGTAACCGTCCACTTGCCGCCACTGTTAGTGATTTTTAATGCTGGGGTGTTTTCAAAAACACTAATGGAGTCCGCCAACTGACTGTGAATAGCGCGAATCACCGCCGCTGGCTGTGCCAAATAGCAGTGGGGTGTGAAGAGCCCGGACTGATAAAAGTTGGTTCCCAGTTCAGCCTTCAACTGAGTCTGATCCAGCTGCCTGTAGGGAAGCCCTGCGCCCTCTAGGAATTGAGTGTAGTTGTGCAATGATGCAAGCCCCGCCGAGCTGGCGGCAGCCCGATAGGTGCCGACTCGCTGCAAATCAACATCTAAGCCGCTGGCCCGAACATTGTTGAGAATCGACTGCATCGCTTTCTGGGTCAGGCGATTAGCTTCTAACATGCGTTGCATATTTTCGGGGTTGGCATCTTCAGCTAGGGCAATCTCCAGCAGAAAACCAGAATTCCGGCCCGGGTTACCCTCTCCAATCTCACTGGCATCAATTACAACTATGCGAGCATCGGGCTGTAATTCCTGCCATCGCCGAGCACAGGCGAGACCGGTAAAGCCCGCGCCAATCACCACCAGATCCGCAACCTGCTTGCCTTTTAAAGGGGCGTGCGCCTGGCGAGGGGGCAGTAGAGCATTCCAGCCACTGGCGAGCTGGTAGTTTGGAAAAATCGGACGCATGTTTTTTTCTTTTTATTATTTATTTCGTCACTAAGGCTTAAACTTGGTTATTTGTTACCAAGCACGATCTACCCTAAACGGGCTTATAGCAAGGGGACAATCTTCCCCCACTGCCAGAGCAGCTAACATTGCCCCAGTGACAGCAGCTTGTGTCAAACCTAAATGCCCATGGCCAAAACCAAAAAAAGCATTGTCAAAATGTGGAGAGGCTGAAATAACCGGCACTGTATCCGGCACACTGGGCCGAAACCCCATCCAAGGTATTCCTTCATTCTGCCCTTCTGGGGCATTTAGCCGCGGAAACAAATAAGCTGCCTGCCGCGCCAAATTATGTGCCCGCTGATAATTCGGCGCGGCTTTAAGGCCGGCAAATTCCACGGTACCAGCCAAACGCAAACCATCGGTCATACTGGTGGCAGCAAAGGCCCGGCCAGCAAATAGTAAAGGTCGTTTTAATTCAATGCCAGGACTGGGTAAGTCGACACTGTAGCCACGCTCAGTATCCAGGGGCACGCTGCTGCCCAGCTGTTTGGCCAAAGTCTTAGAATAGGCGCCGGCGGTAATAAATACCTCACGGCAGGGCACTTGGTTGGAAAGCTCTTGGTTGGAAAGCTTTTGGTTAGAAAGCTCTTGGCTGAAAAGCATCTGATTTGAAGGCATATCACGATCAGTATAAAGCGCCGTCACACGTTTTCCCTCCAGCTTAA
>JAFMBU010000159.1 GCA_017858295.1 Porticoccaceae bacterium
CGCTTTTAAGCAAACCGCTTGGCTGACAAACTGATATTTTTATCAGCTTTTTATCTAGTTCTGCATCTCTGCATCCATCGAGCCAGTTAAAGCTCTTGGGGATCCACATCCACACCCCAGCGCACATGCTTGGCCATGGGTAGCTTCTCTAATTCAAACACCAATTGCGAGAGCAAAACATTTAAATCACTGCGCCGGCCGCCACTAATTTGCAACACATAGCGGTGGCGAGAGTTGCGCCGCTCCATCAGTGCCGGCAGTGGGCCGAGATAGTTAACCGTTTCCCCTGAGGGGGAAATCGCCTCAGCGCACTGTCGCGCCGACTGCAAAAAGGCTTCGGCATTTTGAGCGTGGGCGGCGTCTGCACGAACCAGCACCAACTGTTTGTAGGGCGGCAACTGCGACTGCTTGCGCTGCTTGCGCAGAAGCTTGGAATAATCACCGTAGCTCTGCTGAGTTAAGACCTCGAGCAACGGATGGTCCGGCTGATGGGTTTGCAGTATGACTTTTCCGGCCATCGAGCCGCGGCCGCTGCGGCCGGCCACCTGAGTCAGTAACTGCCCGAGGCGCTCGTGACTGCGAAAGTCCGGGCTAAACAGGCCACTGTCTGCGTCGAGTACGGCGACCAAGGTAATATTGGCAAAATGATGCCCCTTGGCCAGCATCTGGGTGCCCACCAGAATGCAGGGCGCACCACTGTCGACAGTGTCATACATGGCCTGCATGGCGTTTTTCTTGCGCGTGGTATCCCGGTCAATTCGCAGCACCGGTGTGTCGGGAAAACATTCTTGCAGCCAGGCTTCGCTGCGCTCGGTGCCATCTCCTGCCGCCACCATGCGATCGCCGCGACAGCTGGGGCACCAGTGCAGCAGTCCGCGTTTATAGTTGCAGTGGTGACAGAGCAGGCGCTGATGGCGGCGGTGTACGGTCAAGCGGGCGTCACAGTTGGGGCATTCGGCACAGAAGCCACAGTAGTGACAGAGCATGGCCGGGGCAAAGCCGCGGCGATTGAGAAAAACCAACACTTGCTGCTTATTGTGGATTGCCTGGCGAATGGCATTTAGGGTCGAGGCGGCAATACCACTCTCCACCTGTTCAGACTTTAAGTCGACCATGGACCAGCTAGGGGGTTTGGCATCGCCGGCGCGGGTATTTAAGATCAGGTGCTGATAGCGCTTTTTCTCGCAGTTATAGAGCGACTCCAGCGACGGCGTGGCAGAGCCGAGAATAATCGGGATTTTTTCCTGCTTAGCGCGAATAACCGCCAGATCTCTCGCTGAATAGCGAAAACCGTCCTGCTGCTTATAGGACTGATCATGCTCTTCATCGATAATAATAATGCCCGGATGTTTCATCGGTGTGAACACCGCGGATCTGGTGCCCAGAAGAATCGCCGCTTCGCCAGTGGCAGCCTGATTCCATGCGTCGAGGCGATCCTGATCCGTGAGTCCGGAATGCATCATCGCCACTTCCACATTAAAGCGATCGCGAAAACGTTTCTCGGTTTGCGGGGTCAGGCTAATTTCGGGAATCATCACCAGAGCCTGACGACCATAGCGGATAACTTTTTCAATGCACTGCAGATAGATCTCGGTTTTGCCACTGCCGGTGACGCCGTCGATAAGCCAGGTATTAAATCCGTGGCAGTCGATGGCATCCATAGCCTCCTGCTGGGCAGGATTGAGTTTCAATGGCTGCTCGAGCAGTAGATTGTCCAAATCTACCTCTTTGGGGCCTATGCACACCAGCTCGGCAATGCCTTTTTCCTCGACTCGCTGGAGCGTTGCCCGAGTATAAAATTTCAGCACATTGCCCTGTCGGGTCAGGGGTTTTTTCAGCAGATCATTGAGCAGGGCACGCTGCTTGTGCAGTCTGCCACCGCGGAGCATCTCCTGGCCGCGCTCTTTGCCTATATCTGTCACCTTCCACCATTTAGTCACCTTGGGCACTGGTAGTGACTGGCCCAGGCGCAAGCGCACCGGCAGGGCGTTAAACAGGGCGTCGCCTATGGGGTGGTGATAATAGTTGGCGGCCCAGATAAACAGCTTAAACAGGGTTTCCGGTAATAGGGGTTCGGTGTCTATAACCTCGACAACCGGCTTCAGTTTTTCAATGGCAAAGTCGCTTTTACGAGTCTGCTCTATTACTAGGCCAATCACCTCGCGCTTGCCAAATTGCACTCTTACACGACAGCCGCGCTGGGGTGGTGCAGCGGCGAATTCATCGGTTACCAGATAGTCAAAGGTTCGCCGCAGGGGCGAGAGAACCGCAACCCGAACAATTAAAGGCTTGGCGCTAGTTGAAGGCTTTGAATCAGACATAATAAAAGTTGAGAATTCCTTTTGTAACCGAGTTCATTTCTGCTAGAATCCGCGCTCTTTAGAAATGGCCTGCCGTGCCATACAAGAGTTGGGTCGTTTTACCAGCTGATTGATAGGGTGGCGGCAAGCGACTTGGAGTATATGATGAAATCAGAGATTCACCCAGCGTATAACGAATTAAAAGCGACCTGTAGTTGCGGTAACGTAATTACTGTCGGATCAACACGTGCTCAAGGTCTTTATCTTGACGTGTGTTCTGCCTGCCACCCATTCTACACCGGCAAGCAAAAAACAGCAGAGACTGGTGGACGAATCGATCGCTTTAACAAGCGTTTTGGTGCTGCCAAGAAGTAAGCCGTTACTGGTTAGCTTCAACGAATATCAAAATGCGCCGCTGGTTATGCCTGCGGCGCATTTTTTTGCCTGTTATTTTTATGTCTGATATTTTATTGCCGGTGGAGTCAAAGAGTGCAATTTAGACGCTATAATGGCGGTTCTGTCACCAGCCATGGTTAAAAAGGAGATACCTGTGGGCGCCGTCTGGACATTGATTAAGTTCTTACTACTACTGGCCATTGCCGCCATCGGCGCGCTGTTTGCCCTGGAGAATAGCCAGCAGGTAACTGTCGACTTTATTCTTTTTCACAGCACAGCCCTGAGTCTCGGCCTCTGGTTGATTATTTTTTTACTCGTTGGCTGTCTGCTTGGGCTGTTGGCAAGCTCTGTTCTTATTACCTATTATCGACGCAAATTAGCCCGCGCCGCGAAACGAGACTAACCCCCTTATGAGTTCTTCTGCACCTGTTATAGTCGCCCTGGATTTTGATAACCAACATGCAGCTCTGAGTCTGGCGGAGCAGCTTGACCCCACTCAGTGCCGTCTAAAAGTTGGCAAAGAGTTATTTACCGCCGCCGGTCCAACCTTGGTTAAGGCGTTGGTAGAGCGCAACTTCGATGTGTTTCTCGATCTTAAATTCCACGATATTCCCAATACCGCTGCCAAGGCTGTCAGTGCCGCCGCAGATCTGGGTGTGTGGATGGCCAATGTTCACGCCTCAGGTGGCAGCCGCATGATGAGTGCCGCCAGAGAAGCCCTGGAGCAGCAGGGCAGTCCAATGCTGTTGATCGGTGTGACAGTGCTCACCAGTATGGACGAATCTGATTTGCTGGAGATTGGTATTCAGCGCAGCCCCAGTGAGCAGGTATTGCATTTGGCGCAGTTGACCAAGAACTGTGGCTTGCACGGTGTGGTCTGTTCGGCCCAAGAGGCCAGTAGTTTGAAGTCCCAGCTGGGTGCCGAGTTTAAACTGGTCACACCGGGTATTCGTCCTGCAGATAGCGCCGCCGATGATCAGCGACGCATTGTAACGCCACAAAAAGCCATGCAGTTGGGCAGCGATTATCTAGTGATTGGCCGACCCATTACGCAATCGACCAATCCCCTGCAGACCCTCGTCGAGATTAATAGCTCCCTTTAATCTCAACTATCCCTTTGCTGGCTCTAGTTATTAAACTCATCTGCCCAAACTGGGTTGGCTGATGCACTGGCATTAGGGGCATAGACCCTCACGTAATCCACTTCCATCTCGCCTTCATTAAAACTGTTGGCGATACTGGGTTCGATGGCAAAATTCAGCAGCAAATACTGAGGCGTATCGAAGGGCCAGGTGGCTGAATTTTTATCATTTGGCGCATAAGTATAATGTTCAACACCATCGACACTAAAGATCATCCGATCGGCATTCCAATCCAGTGAATAGACATGGAATTCGGTTGACGCTGTGCCTATATACTGTCCGCCTACATTGATTGTGCCCCCTGAACTGGATGGAGTATGCAGGGCGCTAGAGACATAATTTTGATTTCTGCCCCAGTGCTCCATAATGTCGATTTCACCACAACCAGGCCAGCCAATAGTGCCAAAGCCCTGAGTCTGCCAATAGCCACCGTTCTCGGTAATGTTTTTGCCCAGTGTCCAGATTGCCGGCCAAGTGCCAACGC
>JAFMBU010000160.1 GCA_017858295.1 Porticoccaceae bacterium
TCCGCTGATTCGCCTCTCTTATATGCGCATGGTTCTTATGGCTCTGCCATACACCATAGTTCTGACAGTGGTTGGTTTATGGGGCAACGTGTATATGGTCTAGTGATACTAGATGGTGAAGCTGGACGGTAAGATTAGATCTAGCAAGACCTTGTAATGCAACACAAAAAAGGCCGGACTTGTTAATGAGTCCGGCCTTTTTATTGCTTCAAACTAATGGGCCTAGAGCCCTAATCTAACATGGTCCCACTCAGAAATTAGCCGACTCAGAGCTTAGCGACCTCCTCTGCCTTCAGCTCTTTACGCAAGACCTTACCCACATTACTTTTCGGCAGATCATTGCGGAACTCAACAAACTTGGGAACCTTATAAGCGGCCATATTGGCTTTGCAAAATTCAATAACCTGTTCAGCAGTTAAGCTGGCACTGTTGGCCACTACAAACATCTTCACCACTTCACCGGCTTTGGGATCGGCAACACCAATCGCGGCACATTCCAGTACATCAGGATGCAGAGTTAAAGCCTGTTCCAATTCATTGGGATAAACATTGAAGCCAGAGACAATGATCATATCTTTCAAGCGATCGACAATTTTAATGTAACCCTGCTCATCGACAGTGACTATATCCCCAGTGTGCAACCAGCCATCGACAATCACTTCGGCGGTCTGCTCATCGCGCTGCCAATAGCCTTTCATCACCTGAGCACCGCGCACACAGAGCTCACCGACACCGCCTACCTGCTGCTCAACGCCACTCTCATCCACCACTTTGATCTCTGTACCAGAAAGTGGAATACCCGCTGTACCGAGCTTTTCAAAGCCCGAGGGATTCATGGAAATCACTGGTGATGACTCGGTCATGCCATAGCCTTCGCTGACCACACAGCCGGTTGCCTCTTGCCATTGATTAGCTACAGCATCCATCAGGGCCATACCCCCAGAGAGAGTAATTTGTAACTTGGAGAAGTCGAGTTTCTGAAATTTGCTGTCTTGCAGCAGCGCCACAAACAGAGAATTTAGACCACAAAATATTTCAAACTTTAGGGATTTTATGGCACTGACAAACATCGATATATTGCGCGGATCGGGAATTAATACACTGTGCCCACGAGTGGCTGGCATCAGACCCATATTGAGCATCCAAGCATAGATATGATAGAGCGGCAGCGGTGACACAGTGGTGAAATATTTTACCGAGCGGCCACCGGCACTGACCATTGCCATGGTTTGTGCCACGTTGCTCATCAGCGAGCCCTGAGTCAGCATCACCCCTTTGGATACACCTGTGGTGCCTCCGGTGTACTGCAGAGCACAAATGTCCTCGTATGCGGGTGTATGGCGGGGATAGGTACTCTGCCCTGCCAGCATATCTGTGAAACCAACAATACCCTGAGAGGGCAAGCCTGGGCGCTTGCCAAGCAGCTTCGTCACTGCCGTTAACAGTGTTTTCTTTGGCTGTGGCAGCAGGTCAATAGCGCGAGTGACAACCACGTGTTTGACCCCAGTTTCGGGAAGCGCCGCTTGCAGCGTATCGTAGAACTGATCAAGCACTACAACCGCTTTGGCACCTGAGTCATTAAACTGGTGTACCAGCTCACGGTGGGTGTACATGGGATTGGTATTGACGATCACCAGACCCAGCTTCCACGCAGCCACAACCACAATCGGGTATTGCAGTAAGTTGGGTAATTGCACGGCAAGGCGATCGCCTGCCTCAAGCTTTAAATGAGTGTAAAAATAGCCCGCGATACGCTCCGCTAGCTGATCAACTTCGGCGTAAGACAGCGTCTGCCCCAAGCAGGTAAAGGCGGGTCGCTCAGCGGAATCGGCAACCGCCTGTTGCCACAAGCCCAAGAGTGAGTCTGCTGGTAGTGCCGGTTGCTGATTAGATAACCCTATTGCCAGCTGTGCTTTTTCTGCAGCGTCTTGAACATTCATAACAATACCCATTAGTGACTTTTATTATTTTAGTTGGCCCAGTCAAGTAACTGTAAAAATACTACTTCGACAGCAATTTCATGCCCTTTTCTAATCCGCCAAGGGTCAGCGGAAACATCTTGCCCTCGACTAATTCACGCAACATCAGAATAGAGGGAGTGTAATCCCAATACTGTTCCTGCACCGGATTTAACCACACCAGCTTATCGAAGGTCTTGGCCATGCGGTCCATCCACACATTGCCGGGCTCGGCATTGTGATACTCAACGCTGCCACCGGGGCTGTTAATTTCATAGGGTGCCATGGAGGCATCGCCGACAAAAATAACTTTGTAATCGGAGGAGTATTTGTTCAGCACATCCTGAGTCGACATCTGTTCTTCGCGACGCCGGTGATTATCTTTCCACACATAATCATAGAGGCAGTTGTGGAAATAGAAATATTCCAGATGCTTAAACTCAGTTTTTGCCGCCGAAAACAGTTCTTCACAGAGCCGCACATAGGGATCCATGGATCCGCCAATATCAAAGAAGATCAGTACCTTGACCGCATTGCGGCGTTCGGCAACCATTTTGATATCCAGCATGCCCGCATTGCGCGCAGTACTGCGAATCGTATCGTCGAGATCTAGCTGATCCTCAGAGCCCTCGCGAGCAAACTTGCGCAAGCGGCGCAGCGCCACTTTGATATTGCGCGTGCCAATCTGCACCGAATCATCGAGATCTTTAAACTGCCGATCTTCCCAGACCTTGACCGCGCTGCCCTGACCACCTTCGCCGCCGACACGGATACCCTCGGGATTAAAGCCACCATTGCCAAAGGGTGAGGTTCCCCCAGTGCCAATCCACTTATTGCCACCCTCATGCCGCTCTTTCTGCTCTTCGAGGCGCTTTTTAAATTCTTCAATAAGCTTCTCAAGGCCACCCAGACTTTCAATTTTGGCTTTTTCTTCTTCAGTAAGATTTTTTTCAAACTCTTTGCGCAGCCAGTCTTCAGGAATCAGCGCTTCAATAATGTCATCGAGATTTTCGAGATTTTTAAAGTAGGCACCAAAGGCCCGATCAAAGCGGTCATAGTACTTTTCGTCTTTGACCATAATCGTGCGCGACAACAAATAGAAGTCATCTATAGAGGCAAAGGCGAGGTTCTCTTCCAGAGCTGCGAGTAAATCCAGCAGCTCTCTAATCGAAACCGGCACATTGGCTTTTTTCAAGGTGAAAAAAAAGTTGATCAACATAAGTGATAAACCTTATCGGGCTTCTCGCCGAGTCATAAATGCTAAGCGTTCCAGAAGATGAACGTCCTGCTCATTTTTCAACAGCGCGCCGTAAAGGGGTGGAATCGCTTTAGTGGGATCGCGGTTAGTCAAAATATCCTCAGGAATATCATCGGACATAACCAATTTGAGCCAATCGACCAACTCTGAGGTTGAAGGCTTTTTCTTGAGACCGGGAATCTTGCGCACATCAAAGAAAATATCCAGAGCCTCGTCCACCAGCGTCTTTTTAATCACTGGGAAATGAACGTCGACAATACGCTTCATAGTGGTGCGATCTGGGAAGCTGATAAAGTGGAAGAAGCAGCGACGCAAAAAGGCGTCTGGCAGCTCTTTCTCATTGTTACTGGTAATAATCACGATGGGACGCTGAATCGCTTTAACCGTTTCACCGGTCTCGTAGACATGGAACTCCATGCGATCTAGTTCCAGCAGCAGGTCGTTGGGGAATTCAATATCCGCCTTATCGATCTCATCGATCAGCAGCACAACCTGCTCATCGGCAGTAAAGGCCTGCCATAACTTGCCTTTGTCTATGTAGTTGCTGATATCGTTGACCTTATCGTGACCCAACTGGGAATCCCGCAGGCGCGATACCGCATCGTATTCGTAGAGACCCTGCTGGGCTTTGGTAGTGGACTTGATATGCCAAGATATAAGGCGCTTGCCCAGAGATTTGGCCACTTCTTCTGCAAGCAGTGTCTTGCCAGTTCCGGGCTCGCCCTTAATCAATAATGGACGCTGCAATGTTACGGCGGCGTTCACGGCCATCTGTAGCTCGTCGGTGGCTACGTAGTTGTCTGTACCTTCAAATTTCATAGAATCTAAATCCACATTTTGAGTGATAAAAAGTTAGGCGAACATAATAGGTTGCAAGTCAGCAAAATAAACCGCTTTTCAGCGAATTCTTTCAGTTAATCGCGGCTTCAAAGCCGTCTTTAAGAACTGAAGGCGCATGGTGCCGCGCAAGGGACACTGTCATCAAGTGAATCTGCGGCTAACTATGACCGCGGAGTACCCAAGGCAGGATTGGC
>JAFMBU010000161.1 GCA_017858295.1 Porticoccaceae bacterium
ATAGCGGCTGGGGCTTTGTCTGTATGAATTACGGCTTTATTGGTCACGATCGTCTCCGAAGGTTATCTAAATAGCTGCTTAAGTGGCTGTCAGTTCTTAACTCTGTAAATCCGGCGAACCTGTTTTAGTCCCCGCGCCCGTCGCAGTATATCTGCAAGATGGATGCGGTCGCGAACGGTGAGCACTACGTCCACTATGCTGGTAAAGGCATCTTTTTCATCGACGCTGATATGCTCAATAGTGGCGTCCGCTTCAGTCATACGAGATGCCAGTGCGGCGATAAAGCCGCGCTCTGGTGTGATCTCGACTTTCAGCTCCACTGGGAATTCTCCCTTAGGCTTACTCGACCAGCTCAGGGCCATGCACTTCTCTGGATTGTTGCGAATTTCCAGCAGATTACGGCAGGTCTCTAGGTGAATTACCAGTCCTTTACCCGGAGAAATATGACCAAGGATAGGATCCCCTGGAATCGGGTGACAGCAGCGCGCATATTGCAGCAGCAGCCCATCAGAGGCATCGATCATAATCGGCAGGGTCGACTTCTTATTCTCTTCTAACGGCTTGCGCTTATTCTCTGGCACCAGCACGTTGGCTACGGCAAATGGCACGCGATTACCTAGACCTATCTGTTGCAAGATATATTCAAAAGTCGAGGCGCCAGTGTCTTTTAACAGACGCTTGATCTGAGATTTCTTCAGCTCTTTATAGCGTGTACCCAGACGATTAAGCGATTGGTCGAGCAGGCGTTTGCCCAGATCCACCGATTCATCATGCTGCTGATTTTTTAAGTAGTGGCGAATGGCACTGCGGGCTTTCGCAGTAACAACAAAGTTTAGCCAGTTGGGGTTGGGTTGAGCCTCTGCGGCACTGATAATCTCGACACGCTGTCCGCTGTCCAGCTGCTCTGATAAAGGGGTTAATTGACCGTCCACGCGACAGGCAATACAGCTGTTGCCCAGTCCGGTGTGCACTGAATAGGCAAAATCGATAGGCGTAGCACCGGTTGGCAGCTCGATAATCCTGCCGTTGGGGGTGAAGACATAGACTTCATCCGGGAACAGGTCGGCCTTTACATGCTCGAGAAACTCCAGTGAGTCGCCCGCTTGCTGCTGCATCTCCAGCAGACCCTGAATCCAACGTGCTGCCCGTCGTTGATTGACATCGGCGGTCTGCCTGCCAGCTTTGTATTCCCAATGGGCAGCAATACCGTAGCTGGCCATTGCTTCCATTTCCACGGTGCGGATCTGCACTTCGATCACTACCCCGTGCATACCCACCAGCACTGTATGCAGTGACTGGTAACCATTGGCCTTGGGTATGGCAATATAGTCCTTAAACTCACCTGGCACCGGCTTAAACATATTGTGGATCATGCCCAGAGTGCGATAGCAGTCGTCAACACTGGTGACAATTAAGCGAAAGGCAAAGACATCCATAATGTCGCGAAAGGAGCGCTTTTTCTCGCGCATTTTGCGGTAGATACTCCAGAGATGCTTTTCCCGACTTTTGACCGTGGCCTCGACCTTTTCCTGCTCAAGACGTATTTCCAAGGACTGATGGATTTCGCCGACCACTTCTTTACGATTCTTTTTTGCCGCCTTCATGGCCTCGCGCAGACGCCGGTGACGCAGTGGATACATGGCGGCAAAGCCCAGGTTTTCCAGTTCGAGACGAATATCGTTGATGCCGAGGCGCTGGGCGATAGGGGCGTATATATCCAAGGTTTCCCGGGCAATACGGCGACGCTTGGCTGGGGATAGCACCCCGAGGGTACGCATATTGTGCAGACGGTCGGCGAGTTTCACCAACACCACGCGAATATCGCGCGACATAGCCAGAGTCATTTTTTGAAAGCTTTCGGCCTGCTGCTCGGCCTTGGATTGGAACTCGATGCCGGTGAGCTTGCTGACGCCGTCCACTAGGTCTGCCACTGGCCGACCAAAGCGCCGACTGATCTGACCTTTGGTCACGCCTGTGTCTTCAATTACATCGTGGAGCATGGCCGCCATAAGGCTTTCATGGTCCATGTGCATATCAGCAAGAATATGAGCTACTGCGAGGGGGTGCGTGATATAAGGGTCGCCACTTTGACGCAGCTGGCCCTCATGGCACTTTTCAGCAAAGGTATAAGCCCGCTCGACACGGCGGACTTCTTTAACTTCGAGGTAGTAAGAGAGTTTGTCTAGCAGTAATCGCAGCGCCAAATGACTCTCTCCCAGGTAGCGACTAAAACCTTAGACAGTAGGTTCTTCGGGTGCCGCTGGCGTTTCTGGTGCTTCAGCTAAATCAGGTGCTTCAGCCGTATTGAGCGCTTCAGCTGCCAGGGCGGCTTCGAGTGCGGCAGCCAGGTCAGGTTCAGCAGTCTCTTCAGGGGCCGCAGCGCTTTCAAGAGCGGCAGCGCCTTCAGGAGCCAGAGCAGCTTCAATTTCAGCAATAACGGCTGCATCAGCATCCATTTCCAGATCTTCTTCGGATGCATCAAGAATTTCGTAGTCTTGGGGCTTCTCAGTAAGAATGGCAGCTGTTACCAACCCAGCTTCGATTTCGCGCAGCGCAATAACGGTAGGTTTGTCATTCTCTTCAGGAACCAGGGCAGGACGTCCGCCAGTGGCAATTTGACGTGCACGTTTGGAGCCAACCATGACCAGTTCAAAACGATTATCAACATGATCCAAACAATCTTCTACAGTAATGCGAGCCATTTTTATTCCGCCGGGGTAAATAATTTTAACTTTATCGCAGCCCAATGCTGCCGAGTCGCCCAGTTTACCTAAAGCGCGGGGCTACGACAATAAACTCGCAAGAATAACTTTCCCTTAAACGATGCTAGGACAATTCCCTAAGGCGTCTCTACGTTAAAAGGTCTGAGATCAAATCTTCCTGACCAGAAACCGGCAGGCGACAGTGCTGCGCACTGACAATCGACATCATCTGTTGCAGAGCCGTATCAAAATTGTCATTCACTACCAGAAAGTCTGCTTCAACGTAGTGGCTCATCTCTTCGGTAGCCGCGGCAATACGCTTTTCGATAACCTCTGAGTCATCCTGAGCACGTTTGTGCAGGCGTTCCCGCAGAGCCTGTTTTGAAGGCGGCAGGATAAAAATGCTCGTGCTCTCAGGGAACAGTTTGCGCACCTGGGCGGCACCCTGCCAATCGATTTCGAGAATTACATCTTCGCCGCCGGCCAAGGTGTCGGCAACCCACTGCTGGGATGTGCCGTAGAAATTACCAAATACTTCGGCGTGTTCTAAAAAAGCGCCCTGCTCGATCATCTCGACAAACTGCTCGCGCGAGGTAAAGTGGTAGTTCACTGCATCCACTTCACCTGGGCGACGGTCTCTGGTGGTGTGGGAAATAGAGGCTTTGATATTGCTCATATTGTTGAGCAGCTCTGCGACCAAGCTAGTTTTACCGGCACCGGATGGGGCGGAGATAATAAAGAGAATACCTGTTGCCATATGTTTTACGGTTCCGTTGCCTGAGAGAACTGGACGTTTTTGTGGAGTTTACAGCAGCGGGAAAATTATTCCAGATGTCCACCGGTCTCACAGGCATTTTTATCCACTGCTAAGGACGTGGCAGATGCGCAATCGAAGATTCGGTTTAACTCGCCGGCGATGCGGATTCCAGCCATCAGCAAGCGCTTTTTAATGAGCGGTTTAGTGCGATTAATATAGTGCTGATCAATAGTGACCGGTCCCTTTTGCGCTGGCTGGCCAAACTCATAGACCTGTGCGCGTAATGTTTTTGACTCTGCAGCCCAGTCTAAAAAACTATCTGTCTGCCAGTTGCGCCGTTGCTGGACGGTGGTTGTATTGATTAGCGCGCTGTACTGATCGACGCTTAATTGCTCGTCTTGAATTAGACCGCTGTCCCAGACCCAGTGTAGGTTGCGACGCTTATTCTTACCCAGCCACTTAATCGATATTCGATTGCCACCCAGATCGCTGCGGCGACCCACATGCAGTGGTTGGTGGATATCCCCGGCCAAGTGCAGAAAGAATGCTAGGGCTTCTCGACGTTTTTGGCTGTCTGTTTTGGGGTCTTTAAGTTGTCTGTAGGAGTCATTCAGTGCGCTGAGCACATCGCCCCTGGGGCTGCGGCGCAGATCGGCAAAGCGCTCTTGGTCTTTGATATTGATATAGTGCCAGGGTTTGGTGTGGGACCATTTTTGCTGACCGCGAATCTGATCAGGCCAGAG
>JAFMBU010000162.1 GCA_017858295.1 Porticoccaceae bacterium
GACCTAAGCTGCGTGGACCAGAGCTCAGCATAACGGCCATCAAGCGCCAGCAGTTGCTCGTGATTCCCCTGTTCGACAATAGAGCCCTGGTCGAGCACCACAATCCTATCAGCATCAACAATGGTGGACAGGCGATGAGCAATTACCAGACTGGTATGACCCTCAGCGATCTCTCGCAGTGCCGCCAATATGGAGCGCTCTGATTTACTGTCCAGCGACGAGGTGGCCTCATCAAAGAGCAGTATCGGCGGCCGCTTAAGGATAGTTCTGGCGATGGCCACACGTTGTTTTTCACCGCCGGATAGTTTCAGACCGCGCTCACCGACCAATGTATTCACGCCATCTGGCAGCTGCTCGATAAAGGCTTCCAGGTGAGCCATGCGGATCGCATTGTGAACCTCTTGGTCGCTGGCCTCAGGCTTGCCATAGCGAATATTGTCAAAAATGCTGCTGTTAAATAGCACCGTATCCTGGGGCACTATGCCGATTGCCCCGCGCAGAGATTCCTGAGAAATATGGCGGATATCCTGACCATCGATACTAATGCTGCCCTGGCTTGGGTCGTAAAAGCGAAATAGCAGTTTAACCAGAGTGGACTTGCCAGCGCCGCTGGCGCCCACTATCGCGACTTTCTCTCCAGATTTTATGTCAAAGCTGATATTTTTCAGGATCTGTCGATCCGCTTGATAGTCAAAGGAAACTTGATTAAAGCGAATATGTCCCTCTGTTACTAGAAGTTCAGGGGCATCAGCGATATCGGTAACCTTGCTACTGAGCTCCATCAAGGCAAACATATTTTCTATATTGGCCATTGAGCCTTTAATCTCGCGATAGACAAATCCGAGGAAGTTAAGCGGCATAAATAGCTGCATCATAAAGGCATTAATTAACACGAAGTCACCAATGGTCATGGTGCCCTCGGTGACTCGCTGAGCGGCCAGCCACATCATTGCGGTCATGGCGACAGTGATAATCAGTGCTTGGCCGGCATTTAGAGAGAGTAGTGACAGACGGTTTTTACGACGAGCAGATTCCCAGTCCTCTAGGGCATGGTCATAGAGTCGTGCCTCATACTTTTCATTGGTAAAGTATTTGACCGTTTCATAGTTCAGCAGACTGTCGATAGATCTGGTATTTGCCGCAGAGTCCGCTCTGTTGGCTTCACGAACGAACTGGGTGCGCCAGTCAGTGGTGACCAGAGAGAAGAGAATATACAGCACCACTGAGAGCATGGTTATAGCGGCGAACTCTATGCCGTAGTTATAAAATAGCAGACCAATAACCAGAGCAATTTCAATTAGCGTCGGAGCAATATTAAAGACAAAAAAGCGCATCAAAAAGCTGATGCCACTGGTGCCTCGGTCTATATCCCGAGCCAGTCCACCAGTGCGGCGGTTAAGGTGAAAATCTAGGTCGAGGCTGTGCACATGGACAAAGACCTGCAGGCCGACGCGGCGCATGGCGCGCTCGGTTACACGACCAAATACGGTGTCGCGAATTTCCCCGAGAATAATCATCGAAAAGCGCGCAAAGCCATAGGCTAAAACTAGGCCTACAGGCACCACTAAAAGATTTTGCAGCCCTGAGGCACTGTCGATGCCCCCGGAAGGGCTCAGTGTATCCACTATATCTTTAAGCAGGAAAGGGCCGTAAACACTAGCGCCTTTAGAGAGCACCAGACAGACAACGGCTATACCTATACGAAATTTATATTCCAGCAGATAGGGCCAGATTATCTGGAATAGTTTCCAGTTAATTTTTTTTCCGGGATCGAAATCTTGCCTGTGACGCATAGGGTGCTCAGTATTTTGGACTTGGCTTTTAGGCTGCAGAGCTCTTTATGGCCGAGATTCTAATCGAGAATTTTAGGCCGACGATCTCTACAGTAGCTGATCTTTGGCCGCATTGATTTTGGCTGCAAGATAGTCGCTGCCACCGCGGTCCGGATGCAAGCGCTGCATCAGTCGCTTGTGGGCTTTGCCAATATCTTCCTTAGATGCACCAGGTTGCAAGCCTAAAATCTTTAGCGCTTCTTCATTGGATAAATCAGAAAAACTATTTGATGTAGAGTCCTGCTGTGACTGCTCATCACCGCCCCGGCCATTGCGCATCAAATAGGCCTGCAACAGCACATAGGATTCCCGATCGGATTCCCGCAGACTGTCGCTGAGCTGTTGTGCTTCGTCTGCACTTAGGTCGGAGAGACGACGCCCAGCAAACTCCCCCTCTAGAACCTCGCCATCCATTTGACGGGTCGAGAAATTCACTTCGACAGCGAGAGACGCAGTGCGAAACTGCGAGGGACTTGTTTTAAAGCGGCTTAAGATCTGCAGGAAAGGCAGGGCGCGCAGGCCTACAGCGAAGGTTCCTTTAAGCACAGGTACTAAAACCGCAAGTCCGGCGCCAAGCCAGTGCATACGTCCAGTTGCCACGAGCATAACCGATGCGCCAAGCACCAGCCAAAAGGCGCTGCGCCAGAGAAAGGCACGGCGTTTTTCTTTGGGTAAACGGGTTACCGTTGTCCACCAATACCAGATTGAAAAGATAATCGCGACGAGTAACAGTAATCTAATCATAGTGCTCTTAGGAGTTAGTATTTGAGAGTTAACATTTGAGAGTTAACGTTCTGTTTAACAATACCCTGTTATTGATCTCAGGGCGAATCGTTCCAATGTTTCTATTACGGCAACAAAAAGGCCCCAGATCTTTACAGAGATGGGGCCTTTTTACACTTAACATGGCGCACTTAGCGTGTTTTTAACACATCGCGCAACTTATCTGCCATGGAGACCAAGGTGTTTTCAGTGGTCTCCCAATCAATACAGGCATCGGTCACAGAGACACCGTACTCCATATCATCTGGGTTGCTTGAAAGTTTCTGATTGCCAGCGTTAATATTGCTCTCAATCATCACGCCAATAATCGATTTATTGCCTTCGGCAATCTGGTTGGCAACATTATCCAGCACCAGCGGCTGCAGATTGTGGTCTTTATTAGAGTTGGCATGACTGCAGTCGACCATAATATTGGCGTCGATACCGGCGGCAACCAGTTCCTGCTCGCAAATGGAAACACTCACTGAATCATAGTTAGGCTTGCCATTACCGCCGCGCAACACGACGTGGGCATAGGGATTGCCTTTGGTGGTGACAATCGAGACATTGCCATCTGAATTGATACCGAGAAAACGGTGAGGGCTGGAGACAGACTGCAGCGCATTAATGGCTACGGTCAGGCTACCGTCGGTGCCGTTTTTAAAGCCAATGGAAGAGGACAGGCCAGAGGCCATCTCTCGGTGAGTCTGCGATTCCGTAGTGCGAGCACCAATCGCCGACCAGGCAATAAGATCCTGGAGATACTGAGGCGAAATAGGATCCAGTGCTTCAGTTGCAGTGGGCAGACCAATTTCTAAAATATCATGCAGCAGCTGACGACCAATATGCAGGCCATCGGTAATTTTAAACGAGTCATTCATAAACGGGTCGTTGATCAAGCCCTTCCAGCCGGTCGTGGTGCGGGGCTTTTCAAAGTAGACGCGCATAACAATCAGCAGTGTGTCACCGACCTTTTCTTCCAGCGCTTTAAGTCTGTTGGCATAGTCATGGGCCGCTTTGAGATCGTGAATCGAGCAGGGCCCGACTACAACGATCAGACGATGATCTTTGCGCTCTAAAATGTTTTCGATATTTTTGCGACCCTGAGAGATTACCGCGCGGGCTTTATCGGACAGCGGGATTTCACGCTTCAATTCTGCTGGGGTAATCAGAACCACCGGTGGTTCGATATTAAAGTTTTCTACAGCCTGTGAATCCATGCTTGTGTTCCTAGCTAATGTGGTTTTTCCAAAGATAGTGCATTGTACTTAAATCTACTGACTTTTGAAGGCTATTCGGCTTCTAGCTCAATAAACATGGGGATTTGAGGAAAATACAGCGCGCAGCGAACAGGATTGGGCTGCATGCTCCGATAGAGCGTTGCGTAATGGCTGAGTTGGGCACTGTAGGCAGTGCTCTGACGGCGCATAAATTGCGCGTCAGACTCGCCCTCGGCGGGTTGTGAAAGTTTGTAATCAATAATCCAGCGGGTGCCATCATCGATAAAGGTTCGATCAATAACCGAAGTGCCCACCTGTCCGCGATCGCTATATCTATACCCCAGAGCCTGCTCACACTGGGCCTGCTCATGGGCTGCTA
>JAFMBU010000011.1 GCA_017858295.1 Porticoccaceae bacterium
GTGATCAAAGAGATACTGGATTCAATGCTATTTGTCAGCCTATTGGTGCGCGTGGAAAACTATTTCAATATCGAAATTTCTGATGCCACCATCTATGAAAGCGGTCTTATCAGTATCGGCGATCTTGTTGACTGTGTTCATGCACAGCAGCTAATCAAGCAAAAGACTTGAGTCATTATTTAAACGGTATTTCTATTTTTTTAAACAGGAGCAACATATGATCATTCGGAAGCTACAAGATATCACTCATTCAGATCGTGAAGTGAATTGGGGCAATGGCATCAGTCGCCGCTTTTTGCTGGAGAAGGACGGCATGGGTTACAGTCTTACGGATACCGTCGTCCGTGCCAACACCAGCTCGCTGCTGGAATATAAAAATCATATGGAGGCCTGTTACTGCATTTCCGGTTCCGGCTTAGTGGTCGAGGCATCTACAGGTAACTCCCATGAGATCGAGGTTGGCACCATGTATGCGTTAGACAAAAACGACGCCCATTACTTGATTGCTCAAGATGAGGATTTGCGCCTTATTTGCGTCTTTATGCCTGCACTGGCGGGGCATGAAGTCCACAGCCTTGATGCTGAAAGTGCCTCGGCTTACTGAGTGCCTCGGCTCGCTAAAAGCATAGTCCACTCTGTTAGCTCACTCTGTTCGCCCACTCTTTTAGTTCACCCTGTTAGCCCGCATGCTAGCTAACAGGATTAGAGACCTTAGGCATCCGTTGTTTTGACGGATGCCGTTCTTGGTCCATAGCCTCATACGTCGAACCCGAGACCGGCATATGTTGCGCCAACCAAGAAAATATCCGCGCAGAATAATCCAGCATAGCGGGAATCCCCTTAATGCCATGGCCCTCCAATGGGTAATTCACCAAGACCGAATTAACACCGTTCTCTAACAGGGCGTTGTGAAACTGTGTCGCCTCGGCGGCGGGAGTGCAGCGATCCAGCGCACCACAGAGACTCAGTGTCGGTGCCTTGACCTGATGAGCATAGGTTATCGGGCTGCGTTGCATGTAGTTGCCCTCGAGGTTCTTGTAGTGATCCTGAAGAAATAGCTCTACATAGTGCGAGATATTCGATAATAGGTGCTGACTTATATAGTTAGTCATAGGTGCCGAAATCACTGCTCCGGCAAAGCGCTGGTCTTGTCCAATTAGCCAGGCTCCAAGGTAGCCACCATAGCTATGGCCAATCAATCCAATCCTAGTGGCATCCGCTAAGCCCTGATCCACTAAATGATCCAAACCCCAGAGACAGTCCTTGCTGTCCGCCCCGCCGAGGTCTCCCAGTACCTTGCGGCAATAGTCCTGGCCGCGTCCTGCACTGCCCCTAGGGTTTGGCATAAATACCCCATAGCCGTGCTTCAAGAGCATCAGTATATGTAGGCGCCGACCGAGCCAATGAGGCTGCCACTGCCATACTGGACCGCCGTGCATATCCATGACGATCGGGTGCGGAGCTGCACCTTTGGGCAGTAACAACCAGCCTTGAATCTCGAGGCCATCGGAGGCTTGCCAGGTCACTTGTTCAATTTTATGAATCACTTCCGCCTGTCGCTGATAACCCTGATCAAAGCTTTTGATGGGATGGTAGAGCCCACTGCTAATGCGGCCGATTTCTGGGGCGCGTTTAAAGCCCTCGGCGATTAACAGGCAATCCCCAGCCTTGAGGCTGCAGATTTTTATATAGTGCCCAGCGCCGCTGATCTGGCTGCTCTGCCACTGCTCACGGACGGTCTCTGAGCTAGATCGATCGGTTAATCTATGGTCTAAAACCACTGTCTCAAAGCCGCGCTGTCCTGCGGTTAACAGGCGGGTCTCGGAAAGCCATTCAATAGAGGTGATATCGACCTTGTTACTGTCGATCTGGCGAACTGTCTGGGTATTGATATCAATGGTTAAGAGGTCACCGGCGACCACTCCGCGGTCGCTGCTGAGTGCCGATACCAGAGCTACAGTTTGGCCTGAAGGTGAAGCGCAGAGATAGGCAATTTGGTCCCTGGGTTGGTAGAGGCTGTGCGTAGTGCCTGTGCGTGGATGAATATGCTGCAGAGTGGCTGAGTACCAAGCCTCTTCGCCGGGTTGATTTGACGTTATGGCGGCGATACCGCGATTGCCACACCACACGGCTTCCCAGATATTGATGTCTCGAGTGGGAACTTTGTGCATTTTTTTGCTTGCCAGTTCATAGATCCACAGATGCCGCCAGCGATAACCTTCATCCCCAGCACTGACCTCAGGCATCCATTGCGGGTACTCTTCACTGTATTGCTGGCTGGGGACCGCGCCTTGCCCACTGCCTTGATCTGCTCCGTGACCCGCCACGGTTAAAAGTATGGACCCACCATCTGGTGACCAACTTAACTCTTCAACCCAGCCAGCCACGGCTGGGGGCTGACTAACCAAATTAGTACTGAGGTTGAGTAGTGTGAGTTGAAAGTTGGCACCGCCATCGCGATCAGAGAGAAAGGCGATTATTTTGCCGCAGGGAGAATATCGCGGCCGCTTTTCGGGGCGTGCATTGGGGGTCAGTGCGCAGAGATAGCTACTCTGTAAATCTATTTTAAAAATTCGCTGTGTTGTGGCGGGTAACTGGCCAGCCTTGTTGCCACAGATGCCGGTAAAAACCGCACTGCGGCCATCGGGAGAGGTATCTAACTGCTGTGCTTCAACTATGCGCTGAGAATGTGCTGGCCAGATTTTATGGTAGAGATGTTGCGCTTCGATAAAGGGCGGGGTTTGGCGAATATCGCGCTGCATAGAACATCCTTTTTATGTGGGACCTGATTCAATAGCCTTGCGCACACTCAGGGGGCGCATATCAGTCCATATTTTATCAATTTCTATTAGGCACTCGGATTGGCTGCCAACAAAACCCGTGCTGTCCCATCCCGCGGGCAGTGGGCTGTCGTTAAACCAATAGGAGTACTGTTCTTCTTGGTTAACCACAACGCAAAATTGCATTTTATCGCTGCTGTGCTGTTTGGTTTTTCCCTGCTTTAATACTGCCATTGTAAAAACTCCTTTAACCTTGACTGCAAACTGAAGCAGTATGTTAAAGCTTGGTTTTAGAGTTGAGCAAAAACTATATAAGAACTATTTTCGTCATATATTTAGATACGTCACCTAACTCGCTTACCCTATAAGAAAATCTCTATTTAGGACTCCTTTAAACATGCCTTGGGAAAATAGTAATGCTGTGTTTGCAAAGCTGCAGATCATTGCTGCGCTAACAGTGCCATAGTGATAATTTGCTGACCATCTACTCTGTAGAACAGCTCGAACTGAGAGCTGGGGTGAGACTTGGGTTGAGAGCTAGATTGAGAAATAGAGCACGAGCCTCTAGCAGGACGCAGTTCGGTATTTAAAATCAGCGTCTTTGCTGTGATCTTTGAGACAAAAAACATATTTGAAAGCGGTCCAAAATCAACAAAATGTTTATGGCTTGGAGCAAGAGCTTTAAATAAGCTCTCTTTGGCTGAAAAAACTAATGTCACCCACTGGCCATAGGTTAGGGGAACTTCAATTCTGCAGTCCAGATCGTTGCGCTGCAGAACCCAGGGGGCAATCTCAGCCGCAGCTGAATCCCTGAGTAGCATTTCACAATCGATACCCAGCCCCGAAAAATCCCTATCTCGCCCTGCAATAGCGATAGCGCGATCACCACTGTGGCTGATTGATCCCAGAGTGCCGGGAGGCCACTGGGGACTGCGGTCACTAGCAATCGGTAGTTGAATCCCTGCTGGACTATGATGCTCCGCTGCAGCGGTCAGAGCTTGAATAGCGCAATAGCGACCGGCTATATATTCTGCCTGCCGTTGCCGGGACCAGTTTGATCTTTGGCTTGGAGGTTGCACCCCATATTGGGGAAATGACTCAGCACAACTCTGTCGCCAATCAAAGCTGCAGCCGCAGAAGCTTAGGTTGGACGGGGCTGGAGGATCGAATGGCGCGGTCTGGCGAATATTGGTCAACAAGATTATTCCTGATACAACGTGGCGAGTCTTGGTGCAGTTTAACCAGTGACGTAAGTCTGATTTACGCTTATGCGGATAATATTTAGAGAATATTTTTGCTCTCGGGTTGGGCCTAAAATTGAGCTGTAGGGCCTGTATTTATTGAATATTTTCTGTTTTTCTACGAAATATTTGGCTCTGTTATGTCATGGCAGGTTTCTGTAATTTATGTAAACTTTCGCTGACCATTTGGATGATTATTTAATCCATTTGATCAAATAAAGTTGACCGGAATCATGGATAGAATCACTCGGGAGGGGATGAAATACCCCCCAATGCCTTTTAGAGGCTATTTCGCAGTTAAAGAGTGGCCAAATGGAGGGCAATAGAATGCTTAGCAAGTCAGACAATTCGAATATTATCAAGCGGGTTTATCAAAGCCTAAAGTCTTCAGTGATCTCCCAGCATTTTGTTCCCGGCGAGCGGCTAAATATCGAAACTCTTGCAGAAGATTTGCGCGTCAGCATTACACCGGTTCGCGAGACATTGCTGCGACTGGTTGCCGAGGGGCTGATTATCAATGTGCCGAAGATGGGGTTTTTTATGCGTACTTTATCGGAAGCCGATATTCTTGATCTCTATGAGTTAAACCATTTATTGACAATTTGGTCGATGAATCGGCTCATGAGAGACCGAATTCCCGGGCTAGTTGCCGGTATGCCGGAATTAATCGCACTGAATAAAAAGCTAACTCTAGTCCAGATGCCTGCGGACGAGGTGATTGCGAATTCCTCCGGCATAATCTTTGAATACTGTGCGCGGCGTGCTGGCAACCTCGAAATTGTAGAGCAGGTTAAAAATATAAATGACCGACTCAATCATATCCGGGTCTGTGAATCACAGATGGAGTGCACGCCGGCTGTGGCATTGCTTGCAATAATACAGCAGGGTATTGAGGGGAATTATGAAGAGTTACAGACTCTCTTTGAGGAGCAGCACAACCGCAGTGTGATTTTGCTCCCTCATATTATGCGTAAGCGGGTTTCGCCAATGATGGAAATGGCGGAAGAAACCGTAACAAATACTTTTAACATAGATAGGTGTCTTGCGCCTCGCCAATCCTCCAAGTGATCTCTGACCTATGCTGCTTTGGCGCCTTCGATCTAGTGCGATTGCCCTTTAATCCATAGTTTGAATTAATAGTTTAAATTAATAGCCTCCCTTGACATGGTTGCAGCGCTGATAAATGATTGCTGCGCGATTAATTATGACTCAGCTCACTCTAACGATCAGCAGGTATTTTTATGACGGACACAGCAGCGCGCAGCACCCAAGGACGAGGCCAGCTCTACGGTAGTATTCTAGACACCATAGGCAATACGCCCTGTGTCAGGATCAATAGGCTGGCTCCATCCCATGTCGACTTATACGTTAAAGCAGAATTCTTTAACCCTGCTGGATCAGTCAAAGACCGTTTGGCCGTCAGTATTATCGAAGAAGCTGAGCGCAGCGGTGAGCTGAAGCCCGGTCAGACGGTGATTGAGGCAACTAGTGGCAACACCGGTGTTGGTTTGGCGATGGTCTGTGCGGCCAAGGGTTACCCCTTTATTGCCACCATGCCCACCAGTGTCTCGATTGAGCGTCGCAAACTGATGCGTTTTTTGGGCGCCAAGGTTATTTTGACGCCAAAAGCGGAAAAGGCCATGGGTTGTTATCTCAAGGCAACAGAGCTGGCTGAGGCCAACGGTTGGTTTTTAGCCCGTCAATTTGAGACTGACGCCAATGCAAAAATCCATGCTAATACCACGGCTCAAGAAATTCTCAATGACTTTAGCGAGAGTAATCTCGATTACTGGGTGACTGGCTACGGCACTGGTGGAACCTTTTCTGGTGTGGCTCAGGTCTTGCGTGAGAAGCGCCCAGAGACCCAGATTATTCTCAGTGAGCCGAGCAATGCTCAGTTGATTGACAGTGGCACGCCTCAAGAACGCACAGCGGACGGATCGCCCGCTGGCAGTCATCCGGCATTTCAGCCCCATTTGATTCAGGGCTGGACTCCAGACTTTATTCCCAATGTGCTGCAGCAGTCCATCGATGCCAAGCGCTTTGATCAGCTAGTACCAATCGATGGAGAAGAGGGCATTGCTGCCTCTCGGGCACTGGCGCAACAAGAGGGTATTTTTACCGGCATTTCCGGTGGTTGCACCTTTGCCGTGGCACTGCAACTGGCAGAGACCGCCAAGCCCGGCAGTGTGATTCTCTGCATGCTTCCGGATACCGGAGAGCGCTATCTGTCATCACCACTGTTTGAAGGTGTGGGTGAAGAGATGGATGCGGATGAGCTGGCACTGTCTCTGTCGACACCGAGTTTTCATCTCGATGAATAGCCTTTAGCCGGACGCATAAAAAGGTTACTTTTGACGTTGTGCAAAAGCCTCCAGCTGCTCTGCAGTAGCTGGAAGCTGATGTTCCGCCTTCCACTGACTGTAGGGCATACCGTAGATCGCTTCGCGAGCCTGTTCATCGGTTAGCTCAATATCCCGCTCTTGAGCCGCTGCCAAATACCATTTGCCGAGACAGTTGCGGCAAAACCCCGCCAGTATCATCAGATCTATATTCTGCACATCTTTGTTGTTATCCAAATGGTCCAATAGTTTTCTAAAGGTTGCTGCTTCGAGCTCGGTGGTGGCACTGGTCATAATGTTGTCTCTATTTATAAGGTGAAGTTTAGTCAACAGACGGTGGCTGAGAAATTCGCTCCATAGTTTAGCCTCTTTAAAGTCCTAGGGGCAGTCGGGCAATAAATACGTTGAGCGGGGGTCTCTGTGGGTTTAAGCGGATGCCGCCATGTTATCCAGTAGTACTGCTAATGTAATATTGAACAGGTTTAGCGCTTAAGGCCTAGTGGTTTTCAGGCGCCCTAATAAAAAATAACACTCATAAAATTAAGGGGATATTCTCATGACACTGAAGAAATTATTACTACTTGGCCTAGTGACTACTTTACCTGCGATCCTGACTGCCTGTAGCGGCGAAGATCAGACTGTATCTGAGGCTACTATCTCCGAGGCTACTATCTCCGAAGCCAGCGTCGCCGCGGTTGATTCAACACCAGGCTTGTCCGATGGTGCCTATGCTCTGATCTCTGTGGATGTCACTGAAGACGGTGAAGTATCCAGCTACCTGCGCGATCAAATGAAAATCTACACTCAAGATCGCTTTATGTTTGCCTTCTACAATGACCTCACCGACAAAGTCGATGCCGGCACTGGCTACACCAATTGGGTTGATGGCGTATTGGTTGAAACGCCGATTGCCAATCAGGACGGTCCACTTGAAGATCTGAGCTTTGATTTAACCATTACGCCAACTGAAGTGGGCTTTACTCAGAGCTTGAAAGGCATGATGTATGGTGAGCGCAGCGTCAATATGGTCGAGCAGTGGAAAACCCTATCCACTGAAACCACTGTCTTTGATGGTCTGTGGAAGTTGGATAGCCGGACTTCCGAAGGGGACCAGTGGGGAGATTTCATGGAAATGAAGTTGATTGGTGGTGGCCACTTTATCTTTTTCCAAAGCATGGTTGTCGAGGGTGAATCGATTAAGCACTTCGGTTTTGGTTCTTTTCGCATCGACGAAGCCGGTCATGTTGTTGAGACGGGTATAACCAGCTCTTTCGATGGTCCAATGGGCGTAGAGTACAAGCTCAATATGGAGTTGATTGACGATAACCATATGACGCAGTCCTTTGAGTTAAACGGTGCCACTGTTACTCAAACCTACGTTAGAATCTAAATTCTAACAGCGTTCTATGCAAACGCGTTTTAAACAATGCCTGAGCCATCGCGGCTCAGGCATTGTTTTTTTTACCCTCTTACTAAGCCTTCTGTATTCTAATTCAGCCCTGACTGACTCTTATATCAACCTTTTTTTAAAAAAACCTGCTGTAGATGGGTTTTTTTGCGTGAATATCTATAAGTCGAAAAAATCTTCTTAAAACTGGGGGCGCAGAGCTCGATTGTTGCGCGAGTCTGGCTAATTATTAGCCCTTAAGGCATGAGTATTCATGGCAGCGGATATACCTTTTGATGAAGTCAGTCGTCTGAGCGCTTTGCGTGAGCTCAATATTCTCGATACTGCAGCGGAGAAGGAATTTGATGAGCTAACGGTGTTGGCAGCACAGATTTGTCAAGCTCCCATCGCGTTGATATCGCTGATTGATGAGCAGCGCCAGTGGTTTAAGTCGCGAGTCGGTCTCAACCTGACTAAAACCCCTAGGGATATTGCCTTCTGTGCCCATGCCATTCTGCAACCCAACAGTCTGTTGGAAGTCCCGGATACCCAGCTTGATGATCGCTTTTCGGACAATCCTTTGGTACTGGAATCACCTCATATTCGATTCTATGCGGGGGCCCCGCTGATAGATGCCGATGGCCACGCACTGGGCACGCTCTGCGTGATAGATCACGTTCCGCGCAAGCTAGGCGAAGCTCAGCGAGGGGCTTTGACTGTGCTGAGCCGGGCCATTGTGCAACAAATCGAATTGCGCCGACGTCTGCAGGGGATAAAAGATTCTACCAGTATGCTGCTCAGTCACAACAGTCGTCTAGAAGCAGAAATTAAGATTGGCGCCGCTACTCTTGAAGATGAGGTAGTGATGCACAATGAATCTGAACTGCTGTCACGGCAGATTCTCGATCGCGCTTTAGACGGCGTGATTAATCTTGATCAGCATGGCAGAGTCACCTATTGGAACGCTGAGGCAGAGCGTATCTTTGGTTATTCCTCCCAGTATGCCCACAGCAGGGATATTATTAAGTTGATATTGCCGCCCCATCAGCATCGTGTTGTCCGTGAGCTAATGGAACAGTTTATGTTAACTGGGGTGGGCAAGGAAAATCACCGACGCTTCGAAATCAATGCGCTGCGCGCCAACGGCACCAAGGTGCCAGTGGAGATTTCGGTGATTGTTCTGCAGCGCTTTGGTGAATATTTTTTTAATGGCTTTGTCCGAGATCTCACTGAATACAATAAGAATATTGAAGAGCTGCGCGTCTCTGCGATCACTTTTAACAGCCAAGATGCGATTATTATCACTGACGCTGAGATCAAAATCTTGCGCGTTAACCAAAAAGTGTTGGATATCACCGGTTACACATCTGAAGATTTAATTGGCTCAGAACCGAGCCTGTTGTCATCAACTATGCAGAGTGAAAAGTTCTATAGGGAGATGTGGCGGACCATTGGAGCCTCGGGAAGTTGGGAAGGGGAGGTCTGGGACCAGCGTAAAAGTGGTGAGCTGTTTCCACTGTTAATTGCTATCACTGCGATTCGCGATGCCAAAGATCGGCTGACCAATTATGTTTTTTCTTTTTCTGATATCACCGCCACCAAAAGAGATGCGGATGCGATTCACAAACTAGCTTATTTTGATCCACTGACCCATCTGCCCAATCGCCGTACTCTCATTGATCGCTTGCCGGACACATTGAGCGCCTGTGAGAGTGAAAGGAAAACGCTGGGCTTATTGTTTGTCGATCTGGATCACTTTAAAGATATTAATGATGCCCTGGGCAATCATGTTGGCGATAAAATTTTAATCGGAACCGCTCAGAGATTGCGTGACGCCGTCGCTAGTGGGGATACGGTTGCCCGCATTGGCGGTGATGACTTTGTTGTGGTTCTAAAAACCTTAGATTCCAATATAGAGACGGCAAAAGCCGAAGCGAATACAGTTGCCACCCATATTCTCGCCAGCCTTAACAGGCCTTACGAGATCGACCAACAAGAAATTCGCTGCGCCGCTAGTATCGGTGTTGCGCTTGCTGATCAGGGCCAAATTTCAATAGAGGAGCTGCTCAAACAGGCTGATATAGGCCTCTATCAAGCGAAAACATCGGGGCGCAATCAAATATGCTTTTTTGATCCGGCCATGGCGCAGACTGTGACGCGCCAGGCGCAGTTGGCTAATGCGCTGCACAGCGCAGTGCAAGATCAGCAGCTTGAACTCTATTATCAGATCCAAGTAGATGACCAAAATCGCCCAGTGGGTGCCGAAGCGCTTATCCGCTGGGAGCACCCTCAGCTGGGAATCATCTCACCGAATGATTTTATTCCCCTGGCTGAAGCCTCTGATACTATTTTGCCGATTGGTCTCTGGGTACTAGACAGCGCCTGCGCCCAGCTCAAGTCCTGGCAGAGTGATCCTCACACCTGCTGGTTGAGTATCGCGATCAATATCAGCCCGCGCCAGTTTCATCAGAAAGATTTTGTCGATACCGTATTGCAAGCCATTGGCCGCTGGGATATTTCTCCCGGCTCGATCAAGCTCGAATTGACCGAGACAGTGATCCTCGACAATACCAATGAAACCATTGAAAAAATGTATCAATTGAAGCGAGCTGGCGTGGAATTTGCCCTGGATGACTTTGGTACCGGTTACTCGTCTCTGTCCTATTTAACTCAGCTGCCCCTGTCGCAGCTGAAAATGGATCAATCCTTTGTGCGCAAAATTGGTATCAAAGAGAGCGACGATATTATTGTTCAGACAATCCTTGCGATGGCCAAGAGCTTGGCTATTAAAGTGATTGCCGAAGGTGTCGAAACTGAGGCTCAGCGGAGCTTCTTAGCAAAGCTTGGCTGCCCACTATTTCAAGGTTATTTATTTGGCAAGCCGGTGCCTATCGCCGAGTTTGAAAAGTTACTTTTAAGTCACTTAAATAAAGCCAAATAACCATTTCAGCTCGGCTACTAATGCCCCTGTGTTGCTGACTTCAGTTTGTCCGACTCTGCTTCACTTGGCTTTATTTGGTTATAGCGTCGTCCAGCAAAGCGCTGGCATCGGCAACGCCGCCAGCATTGATGACATTGGTATAACCCATGGCTTCAACCAGTGTTTTAGCCTGTCCTGAGCGATTGCCGCTGCGGCAGTAGAGGTAGAGCTGTTGGCTTTTGTCGGGAACCAGTTGCTCAATGTTGGCAGCGACCAGTTGCAGTTCTATATGCTGTGCCGAGGCTAGGTGCCCCGAGTTCCACTCTTCTGTGGTTCGAACATCGATAATCATTGGGTGGTTGTCTCCTTGGGTTGCGCTAGCCCAAAGACTCAGCGCGCAGACCATTTTTAATAGTAAAGGCTTCATTGGTTACCCTCTCTTATTTTGGCTCTACTGTACTGCCATGGCTGTAGTGCTGCAATAGTAGCGTGGGGCTAGATGATACCTGTAATATTATATGGATATGAATAGCGTCATCATTGATTTCTGCGCCCGCTTTGTTAGCTAGGTTTGGCAGCTGTAACCCAAGAAGATTGCAGCTGTTGCCCCGAAGAAAAATAGTCATTAAGGTAACAGCATGAATAATATCTCAGACGAAGAGCTACTGGCCCTGCAAGCAGCCCATGTTGAAGTCACGACCTCTCAATGGCAGCAGGTTAGAAGACGGATTCTTATCCGTGCGCTGGTAGTGATCGGCTTGATACTTTCGAGAGCGTTGCTGTTGCATCTCTTCCCTCAAACTTATGAACCCCTTGTGTTTGGTTCTTCTGCTGTTGCTGCTGCTGATCTGCAATCGCTGATTGCTACAAGACTATGGGTGGGCGCTGGTCTGGGGGGGATATATTTCTATGCGTTAATGACAAACAGTTACATAAGATCTGTATCCGTTCTTGCGTTGATGGTTCCTGTTACTTTGATTTGGGCGGATTTACAGATGTTTCTAATCTCATCTTTCCCCGAGTTTACACCAGTAGTAACAATCGGTCTTGGATTGCGCTTGGCAGCGATTTATCTTCTCGCGATGAATTACATCGATATTAGGCGCTGATTAGCCAAACTCTTTGGCGCACAAGTTATCGCCCAAGTTATCACACAAGTTATTTTGCAATTGCAGCTTGGCGACCAGTATTAGCCATGCAGGTTATCTGACTTCTAACAACCTGCTCCCTGACAGCTACTTCTTATCCTCTCATTACTCTCGAGAAGCTATAGAACTTCGCCCGCCTTAAGCGAGGTGGCATCAGCAGACTTGCCTTCCTGATACAGAGATTTGCACAGACCATAGGTGGCCAGCAGCAAAATTACGGAGAATGGCAGGGCTGTCACTATGGATGCTGTTTGCAGTGCAGATAGGCCGCCGGAAAAAAGTAATACAGCTGCTACCGCACCTATGCTGCTCCCCCAAAAGATACGTGTAAATGGACTCGGATTCTGATTGCCGCCAGTGACTAGAGTACAGATTACCAGGGTAGCTGAGTCCGCAGAGGTGACAAAGTAGGTAATTAGCATCAGGGTGCAAATGCTGGCAGTAATAAGCGCCATAATCTTACCCATAGCCATTAGATTAATGGTGGTAAACAGCGCGCTGGTGGTCTCGGTATTCACTGCAGGAACAATCCCGCCGTCGCCAAATAGCTCGATATAGAGAGCGGTATTGCCAAACACTGTGATCCAAAAAATCGTCAGCAATGTGGGCGTCAGCAGCACGCCAAAAACAAATTCCCGAATCGTTCTGCCGCGGGATATACGGGCGATAAAAATACCGCAGAAAGGAGACCAGGCAATCCACCAGCCCCAGTAAAAAATTGTCCACCAGCCCTGCCACTGATCGCTGGGATCGCCGTTGACCCAGATGCTAGTGCTGGGCAGATACATAAGATAGTCGACAATATTGCCAGCGAAGGAAGAGAGCAGATAGAGGGTCGGACCAAAGATCAAGAAGAGTGCCAAGATAACCCCAGTTAGCTGCATATTGAGTTCACTGAGTATGCGGATGCCGCGGTTGACACCGGTGAGTGCAGAGAGCGTTGCGATAATCGAAATACCAATAATAAGCAGTATCTGAGTGCCTGTACTAACCTCTATACCGGTTAATGTGGCCAGGCCTGCATTCATCTGCTGTGCTCCTAAGCCCAGAGATGTGGCCACGCCAAACACTGTACCCAGCACTGCCAACAGATCAGCGGCCTTGCCTATGGGGCCATAGATACGATCGCCCAAGATTGGGTAAAGGCTGGCACTAATGGTCAATGGCAGACCTTTGCGGTAGGCGAAATAGGCCAGAATAAGTGCCACTGAGGCATAGAGTGCCCAGCCGTGTAGGCCCCAGTGAAAAATTGTCAGGCGCATGGCGATTTGCGCGGCCTCTGGGCTCAGTGCTGGGGCATCGCCCATAAAGGGGTTACTTTGGAAATGGGTCAGGGGCTCGGCGACACTCCAGAACAAAATGCCAATACCTATGCCGGCGCCAAAGAGCATCGAGAGCCATGAGAAATTACTAAATTCCGGTCTTTCATCATCGCCGCCCAAGCGGATTTTACCGAATTTACTCAGCGCTAAACCGAGCACAAAAATCAGATAGAAATTCATCACACTGATGTAATACCAGGACAAATGATTGGTAATAAAGTCACGCATGCGGTTAAAGAGGTCGCTGGCGTAGTCGGGTCGGAGTAGGGAGAATAATAGGAAGGCAATGATCATTAGTGGCGCGAGTATGCTCATTAATGTCGGTTTTTCAGTCGGCAAACTAAATAGTGTCGCCGCTTTTTTATTGGCCATAGCGAATAATTACTCTCTGTTATTTTAGTTTTTATTATTTACCGAGTCGTTTTCTGCTGCGGCTATAGTCCATATCAATTTGCCAATACAACTGCTGAGCGTTTCTGCTCTGCTTTAATCAGGCTTGTCATTTTAGGGCAATTTTCTGTGACAGCAGTATAACGCAAAAAACCTTAGGGGTGAGGTTGAACCATTTAGCCTGAACCGTTTAGCCTGGACCGCTTAGTCTGTAGCGTTTAGTCTAAACATTGACCGTTGGCGCACTTTTATTTTTAATAGGGCCACTTGTCGACCATTCACAGCTATTTACCGGTATAGTCGCTTTCCTCAATAATAAAAAAATCTAAAGAGAGATTTCAACCGTGCGCCAAAAGACTTTTTTAGTGACTCTTGTGTTTCTACTCAGCGCCTGTGGCGGTGGATCCTCTCCGGCGCAGCCTTCGAATAACCTTTCAGTCGAAACATCAGTCGAAACACCAGCCCCAGCGACCCCAATTGCCGCCCCGAGCATTAGCCAAATGTCATTTAGCGCGGCTAACAATTCTGGTCTGGTCGCAGATATGATGCTGAGCAAAACTGAGACCAATGCAGATTTTACCGGCCGTGTGCTCACTAACACGCCTGTCACTGAGCTAGTGGCCAGCTATGAGTTCACCGGAAGTTCCGTGACCATTGACGGTGTAACTCAAGAGAGCGGTGCCTCAGTGAATGATTTTACTGAGATTGTTGTCTATACAGTCGCTAACTCAGAGGGCACCACAGAGAGCTACAGCGTTGATCTGACCAAGTTCACTGGTCTGCCGATTATTTATCTGCAGACGGATAACGCTTCTCCCATAGACTCAAAGGATGAATATGTGAGCGGTGATGTTTCAATCGATGGTGGTCGATCTTTCACTGACTTGCCCGCCACCGAAATGAAAATTCGCGGCAGAGGTAACTCGACATGGTTTATACATCCTAAAAAGCCTTTTCAAATGAAGTTAGAGGATAAGGCCGAGTTTCTAGGGATGCCCAAAGATAAAAAATGGCTGTTCCTCGCTGAGTACTCCGATAAAACCCTACTGCGCAATAAGATTACCTTTGAGATGGGTTATTTGAGCAACTTGGACTGGACACCTCAGGGTCGCTTCGCTGAGGTCTATATTAATGACCGCTACAACGGCACCTACAACATCACCCAGAAAGTCGAAGAGAGTGATAACCGAGTCCCATTGGGGGACAGTGGATATCTGCTAGAGCTGGATCAGCTGGAAAGACTGGATGCGGATGACGTCTATTTTGACAGTGTGATAACTGATCGGTTCTTGATCAATATTAAAGAGCCCAGTCTTGAATTTAATAGTACTGAATATACTTATATCAAAGGTCTGCTTGAAGATTTTGAGACTGCCCTATACGGCCCTAACTATCGCAGCGCCATCGCCGGCTATGCAAAATATATTGATTTAGACAGTTTTGTCGATTGGTATCTGATTAATGAGATTAACAAGAACCAAGACTCCAAGTCTTGGTCCAGTATGTTCGTCAATGTGATGCCCGGTGAAAAAATCAAGATGGGTCCACTGTGGGATTTTGACCTCTCCTTTGGCAATGTGGATTATTCTGATGCCCAATACAGAGATGGCTTCTGGGTTAAGTTTCACCCATGGTACGAGCGTCTTTTTCAAGATCCTGCGTTCGTAGAAAAAGTTAAAACTCGCTTTGCCTTTTTCAAGCAAAATGAGGATTTTATCCTGGATAAAATAGACGCTTATGGGGAGCAGCTGCAGTGGGCGCAGCAACAGAATAATGATGAGTGGCAGACGATTGGTATGGCTGTCTGGCCTAATCCGGTTGTGTTTGATACTTACCAAGAAGAAGTCGATCACTTGAAGTCTTGGTATAGCGATCGCATGGAATGGTTGGAGGCGGCTTTCGCGGAGCTCTAACTGTACGGGTCAAATCTTTGGTCGCGCCAGTAGGTAGGCTGCATAAGCCCCAAAAAGGCCAAATATCGATAGAATCAGGTAATAGATTTTATACCCGAGGCCACCGGGGTATTGCTCTATAAGAGAGGCGCTGAGCAGTGGCAGGTACACTTCTGGAAAATAGCCAATCATTGAGATAATGCCAATAGCCAAGCCCTTAATCTTGTTGGGTACATTACAGCCCCCTAATGTGGCCCAGTAAAGTCCGCGAACAGCATAGGTCAACAAACCTATAAGCAGCACCACAGCCAACATAAATAGCGCTGCTGCACTGGCCGGTAAAAAGGCCATCATCGCCAGAGAAAGCGACGCCAAGGCCAAAAGTATGGAGAGTACTTTCTCAGGGCTTGACCAGTCCCCAATAAATCCCGCCGCTATACCGCCTATAGGTCTCATCCATAATTTCGCCACGGTGATAGTTCCCACCATCACTGCAGTGAGTCCAAAATTCTGCTGCAGATACGCGGAGAAAGAATAGGTGGCATAAAACAATTGATAGCCGCAGGCAATACAGATTGCGCAGAGCCAAATCTCACGATGTGTCAGCACGACCATAATGTCGTTTTTGAACGAGCTCTTCTCGCTATGATCACTTTTTGCCAGTTCAGTGTCGGCCTCGGCGTCATCGAGTAGCCAGTAGATGAGGGGAGCCATAACCAGTAGCACCCCTACATAAAGATAAATAACCTGTTTCAGAGCTAGGACTGCAGAGCCGGCTTCTTGACTCAATGCATAGGCAAAGAGAGCAATAGCAATAGTCGCCAATAGAGCTTCAACCAGACCTCGTCCGCCATCGAGAATGCCAAAAAATCGCCCCTGCTGATCTCTCTTGGCCAACATGGCCACCAGCTTGATATGTGCCGACCAGAAGGTTAACCCCGTGGCCAATCCCCATGCGCCATAAATTATTAGCAGGGAGCCGTAGGACGGCATGCTGGAAAACCACAGGCCGAGTAATCCGGTTGCTAGAAGAGAGTAGGCGAGTAATTTGCGTGATGAAAAACGATCGGCTAACCAGCCACTGGGGACATAGGTGATCATAAAAATAACACCCAGGATAGAGCTACAGTAGCGCAACTGAGTCTGGCTAATATTAAAGGCTTCGAGAATCGACAGCTCGAAATTTTGTCGCAGGTAGAGCAGTGGGTAAATTGCTCCTGCCGCAACAATGATGAGTACCAGCTGACTGTAGCTGCGCAGGGCAGCTGGTTGAGGCAATAGCAAATGTAATCCTTAATTAGACTTTGTGGGCAGTGTAGCTGGGATATTGGCTACCTCCTAATGAGCCAGTTAATGGCGCTAAACCGCCAACTGCTGGGTGCTGACCACGAGGTGACCTAAGCCTTCGGCTATGTAATACTTTGCTTCACTGAAGCCAAACAATAATAAAAATAAAAGAGCACCTCAATGCGCGCATCTGCACTCCCCACCGCACTCCCCACCGCACGTCAGCCCCTCGCTGGTCTAGAAGTTATTGAACTGTCTAATATGATTACCTGCTCACTGGCCGCCATGACCATGGCCGCTCAAGGGGCAACTGTCATTAAGGTGGAACCGCCAGTGCGCGGCGACCAAATGCGTCCTCTGGGAACTCAGAAAAATGGTGTCTCCGGTTTCTTCCATAACTGCAATCGTGGCAAGCGGTCTCTGGCTATAGATCTAAAATCCGAGGCTGGCGTTGAGGCGGTTAAAAAACTTGCGGCACGGGCTGATGTGTTGCTGCACAACTATCGCCCAGGGGTGATGGATCGTATTGGCTTGGGCTCAGATGTCCTGCGGGAAATTAACCCTAAGTTAGTTTATGTGGCGGTGAGCGGTTTCGGTAAGCGGGGCCCTATGGCTGACAAGCCAGCCTTTGATCATGTTATTCAGGGTATGTCCGGGTTAACCAATTTACAGTCCCCCGAGGACAATGGCTTTGATCATATTCGCACCTTTATCTGCGACAAGGTCACCAGCTATACGGTCTGTCAGGCAGCAACCGCCGCTCTGGTTGCTCGAGCAACCACTGGCGAGGGGCAGCATATTGATATCTCCATGCTCCACGCCTGTCTCGCCTTTATGTGGCCAGATGGCATGATGCACAGAACCTTAAAAGATGAGGATAGATTTGAAATGTCCCCCGGGGCAGATTATTTCCAAACGCTCAATTTTAGCGATGGCGCAGTGGCTGTTGCAGCACTCACTGATAGTCACTGGCAGGCTCTATTGCCATTGATTGGCTACCCCGAACTTCTGGGCACACCATTGTTTAGCAGCATCGCGTCGCGCATGTCGAATATGAAAGAAGTGGGCAAAGTACTTAAAAATCCTCGTTTGGATATAGGTGTAGTAAAAGCGGTTGCCGCACTAAAAGCCGCAGATGTTCCCTGTGCACCCTGTTTGCATCAAGACGAAATTGAAGCCAACGAACAGATTCAGGCGATCGACGCACTGGAAACCTATGTTACCCAAGCAATGGGCAAGCTGACTGTTCCCAGGCCTCCTGTCCAGTTTGATGGTGCCACTACTTCACAGGCCAAACCTAGCCCTCTGTTGGGAGAGCACAGTCGCCAGATCTTGGGCGAGTTGGGTTGGGATAATACGTCTATTGATCAGCTTGTGAGCACGGGAGATGTAGTGATAACGCCGCTGCCTTAGAAGAGCCGTGGGGCGATAAGCAATACACCCTAATGTCAGCCAGATTATGCTTGTCATAAAGCCAAGATAATGGCCGTTATCAAAATCCTATAGTATTAAACTCAGGCCAAACCAAGTAGCCTTTCTTTATACCTAGGGACTCGTTTGCACCAGACGAAGACCAGAAAAGATTTCAAGTGAGTGGACGCCGCTCGGTTTAAAAAAGAGGAATAACCATGTCAATGATTGTCAATCGTCGAGACCTCGACTTCGTACTCTATGAAACCCTCGGCTTAGACGAGATTCTTAATTCAGAGCATTATGCCGACTATGATCGCGAGTCCCTCGACGCCATGATGGATCTCTGCCAGACCATTGCTGAAGACCAGTTTTTGAGCTGTGCCTCCAAGCTGGATGCCAATGAGCCCCAGTTTGTCGACGGCAAGGTGGAGACTATTCCTGAGCTTAAGCAGGCTATTGCTGCCTATCAGGAAGCGGGTCTATGCGCCTCAGCCTACGACGCTGATATAGGTGGCCTTCAGTTACCTTGGATGGCAGACCAGGCGCTTAACGGTATGTTCACCTGCGCTAACAATCCCGCCCATATTTACCTTTTTCTGACTCAGGGCGTAGCCAATATGCTCAACGTCTGTGGGTCCGACGAGCTCAAGGCCAAGTACCTACCTAATCTAGTGGATGGGAAATGGTTCGGCACCATGTGTTTATCTGAACCTCAGGCGGGTTCTTCCCTTGCGGATATCCGCACTAAGGCTGAGCCAAAAGCCGATGGCTCCTATGCTCTTAGCGGTACAAAAATGTGGATATCCGGCGGAGAGCAAGATCTTACTGAGAATATCGTGCATATGGTGTTGGCTAAAATTCCCGGTTCGCCTCCAGGTGTCAAAGGTATCTCGCTATTCTTGGTGCCTAAAAACCGCGTTAATAACGATGGCACTATTGGCCAGTCCAACAATGTTGCCCTGGCTGGTTTAAATCATAAGATGGGCTGCCGTGGGGCAACCAACTGCCTGCTTAACTTTGGTGAGTCTGGCGAATCGATCGGCTATTTAGTTGGAGAGCCCAATCAGGGCTTGGCCAATATGTTCCATATGATGAATGAAGCGCGTATCTCTGTGGGAATGTCTGCGGTGATGAGTGCCCTTGGCGGTTATTTGTACTCTCTGGACTATGCGCGAAATCGCCCTCAGGGTCGCCCTCTGGTCAATCGCAACCCAGAAGAACCTCAGGTTATGATCAGTGAACACGCCGACATTAAACGTATGCTGATGACTCAAAAAGCCTTTGTCGAGGGTGCTCAGACGCTGATGTATTACTGTGCAGAATTGATCGACACTAAAAAACTGTCCACTGACCAAGCTGCGAATCAGCGCCGTGATTTACTGCTCGATTTGTTGACCCCGATTTGCAAATCTTGGCCCTCAGAGTTTTGTCTTGAAGCGAACAAGTTAGCGATACAGGTATTGGGTGGCTATGGTTATACCCGGGAGTATCCCGTGGAACGTCTCTATCGAGACAATCGACTCAACCATATTCATGAAGGCACTTGGGGTATTCAGGGTATAGATATTTTGGGACGCAAAGTGCGCATGCAAAATGGCGCCGCAGTGGAGATTCTTCGTGAAGAGATGCAGGCAACTATTGATTCCGCTGCAGGGCATCCACAACTAGCCGCCTTTTGTGATCAACTGAATGACTACTTAACCCTTATAGAGCAGACTATTTCTGCTGTGGCAGAGGCTGAAGATCCCTCCTTGGCGCTGGCCAATGCAACTATCTTCTTGGACGCTATGGGCCATCTAGTGATTGCATGGATGTGGTTGAAACAGGCAGTTGCAGCGCTAGAAGGCAAGCAAAAGGGTAATGCAGCAGATGATGCGTTCTATGATGGCAAGGTTGCAGCCATGCAGTTTTTCTTTCGCTACGAACTGCCAAAGATCAGGCCAAACCTCAGCTTGGTCGGGGAACTGGATAGCACTTGCTATGACCTGACCGCAGAGCAGTTTATAGGCGTCTAAGGGTCTCGCGAAAAAACTATGGGCCTGTCCAATTTTTGCGGCGGGCCAATAGGGGAGCCAGTGGTTGTTTTTAGACAAGACGAACCAGCAGTGAACTCTAGCTAGGCGTTCTCTGCTGGTTCGGTTTTGTTTGTCGGCTGGAACAGCTAAGGGCGGTTTATTCTGGTAAAGTGGCCGGCGATCGATGCCCCAGAGAAAAAACCGTGCCTGATAGGTTCGTCATACCTAATCAGGTCCTGTGACTCGCTGCTCCCAAAACTGAATATGAGAATCCCCTTGTCAGAATATGATTTTGCCCGTTTAGCACTGAACCCCGCCTTAGTTGAGAATCTTGCAAGTCTCGGTTACCAAGAGATGACACCGATTCAGGCCCAAGCTTTACCCCATGTGTTAGAGCATAAAGACATTATTGCCCGAGCCAAAACCGGCTCGGGTAAAACCGCCACCTTTGCGTTGGGTCTACTGAATAAACTCGACGTAAAACGTTTTCGGGTGCAGACCTTAGTCTTGTGCCCAACCCGTGAGTTAGCCGATCAGGTGGCGGCAGAGATACGCAAACTGGCCCGTGGCATTCATAATATTAAGGTTCTAACGCTCTGTGGCGGTGTCGCCTTTGGTCCTCAAGTGGGTTCACTGGAGCATGGCGCGCACATTATTGTCGGCACTCCAGGGCGAGTTGAGGAGCACCTGCGCAAAGCCAATCTCAACTTAGATAATCTAACAACACTGGTCTTAGATGAAGCAGATCGCATGTTGGATATGGGCTTTCAGCAAGCCTTGGATGATATTGTTGGCTACATGCCTGAGCAGCGCCAAACTATGTTGTTCAGCGCCACCTATCCCGAAAAAATCGAAAATATTGCACAGCGAATTATGCGATCTCCAGTGACCGTCGAAGTGCAGGAGACCCATAGCAATCAAAGTATCGTCGAAACGCTTTATCAAGTGGACAATGATCAATCTCGTGTGGAGGCGGTTAGGCTCTTGCTCCAGGAACATCAACCAGAGACCACACTGATTTTTTGTAATACCAAGGTTGAAACCGATCGCGTGGCCAATGAACTGCGCACAGTGGGTTACGAAGCATCGGCCTTGCATGGCGATTTAGAGCAAAAAGACAGGGATCAGACCTTAGCCTGTTTTGCCAACCGCAGTATTTCGGTGCTGGTGGCTACTGATGTGGCAGCTCGGGGCTTGGATATTGAGTCCCTTGATATGGTGATTAATTATCAAGTTGCACAGGAGCTTGAAGTCCATACTCACAGAGTTGGCCGCACTGGTCGTGCCGGCGCTCAGGGCATGGCCTGCAGCTTATATACACAGCGAGACAAGCACCGAATTAGCCAGTTAGAAGATTATTTAAAGCAGAAGTTTGTACGCGCTGAGTTGCCGCATATAAGATTATTACGTGAGCCAGTTTTCGCGCCGCCTATGGTGACCATTCACATTGGGGGTGGCAAAAAACAGAAGCTTAGGGCAGGAGACATTGTTGGTGCCCTGACTGGTGCTGATGGAATTCCGGGTTCAGAGATTGGCAAAATTCAAGTGGGCGATCACTGGGCCTATGTTGCTGTGGCTTGTGAGTATGGGAAACTGGCGTTTAATAAGCTCAGTCAAGGCAAGCTTAAGGGGCGGAGTTTTAGGGTTAGGCGTTTGCGGGGGTAGG
>JAFMBU010000163.1 GCA_017858295.1 Porticoccaceae bacterium
AGTATTGCTGAAGCCATTAAATAAAACCTATTTAAAACAGTAAGTTAACTTTTTGGGTAAGTGGGTTTTTGTCACCCTTACCCATGGATAGCAATATCTGTGCCATAGACTGCATACCGCCCAATTAGTCTGCCTGGAGAGGCTGGTGGCTTCTGCTGGTCTGGCGTAATCCGCGGTATTTAATGACTTATGGATCTAAAGGCTGGCGGGGAACTGCCGATGTTACAAGGTAGAGAGAGATGACATTTATCTGTCGAGATCGGATCCATTGTCTGAAGGGCCATGATCGGCAGAACATCTAGCCACCAAACGAACACGCTATAACGGGATTCACCATGAACCATTTTGTATTTAGACCTTTCAAGATCTTTATTTTGAGTAGCCTGGTAATGCTGTTGGCCAGCTGTTCCATGACCGTGGACGACTACAACGCTGCTGTGGTTCAGACAATGGTCGGAGAAAAAGGCAATATTGTCGCCACCGGTTATGCAGTGATTAGCGTTCAGCCCCATGATAATCCCGCTCAGCAGCGGCTGTTGTCGATTAGAGCCTCGAAACTTGATGCCTACCGCTCGCTTATGGAGCAGGTCTACGGTCAGTATTTGGATGCCAACACCACCGTGGGCCAAATGATGGTTGAGAGCGATACTTTTCGCGCCCGTGTTCAGGGGGTCATCTACGGCGCATATCTGGTGAGTATCACGCCAGTGGGAGAGGACACTTACGAAGTTACCATGTCCCTCGATCGCGATATTGTAAATGATCTGCGAGTTCTCTATTTAGACCAGATGACCACGCGCTCCGGCGCTTGATCACTGCAGACAGAAATAACTAATAATGAACTTGTTTTGCTCAGGTACTTTAGCCACTCGCCATTGGCGCAGGCTAATTCTGTCGTCACTGCTGCTGTGCATGGCTCAGGGGACGCTGGCATTCAACGCTGATCAGCGCCTGGAGGCGATTAAGCAAGCGCTGATTGATTTGAGTCTGGGCTCGGAAGTGACCTTGGCCAGCAGCGCCTATCTCGATGAGCGCGGCGTGCTTCATGAGTCATCACTGTTGACCAGCCAATCTCAGGTGCGCGGTGTACGGGTGCTCTCCTATCTTGAAGAGGCGGGCTTGCGCAGTGCAAATGTTGAGGCAACACTGTCTGCCAGTACTTGCTCGGTGGCGCGTCCCGGCCTGCGTCGAGAGGCGCGGATCCGTGTTCTTCAGGGCGCCGATGATCCGCGTTTTGGTGATCATTATCTCGGCGAATTAAGTGCTTTGGCGCAACAGATTTTGAGCCAGACACTGTCGCGCACAGGGGTCTGGGCGGCGACGCCGCGGCAACAGTTTAACAGTGGCTATCACCACAAAATGGCGGCCTCAGGTGGCAACCAGCCACCTTTTGAAATCCATCTTCGGCTGCAGCGAGCGCAGCCAGGATTCGATAAATTTAAACGCGGAGTGCAGCACTATCTCGCTGCTCAGGGTGGCGGTGCGCTGCGCTGGGGCCGTGCTCAGGTTCCAGCCCTGGCAGCCCGAAAGCCTTGGCCCAGACAAGTGCTGGCTATTGAGATGCGTCTTTTTGATCCATTTTTAGGCACTACGATTGCTGTTGAGACGGCAGACATTGAGTACCCGAATGTGCCCCGCGACTACAGTAAAAGTCAGCTGCCAAACAAATTTGTTGAGCAGCTAGGCAGCTCTGTGCAGCGCTTTGTAGATCAGACGAATAGAGCTCTGGAGTGCCACCCCCGTTACTACCATGTGATCAACGGCGCCTCAGGACAGGTTGATAACGACACTGATATTGGCTTGCGGATTAATGCCGGCAGCGTTGCCGGGGTTCAGGTTGGCGATCAGTTCTTGCTTAGTCCGACGCCGCAGATTAGCGGTGGCGGGGCCAGCCTCGATGATATTGAGAAGCTGGTTTTAACTCGGGTGGAGAGAGTAGACTCCCACATGGCGACACTGGTGGTGACGGCTGGTCAGGGTGATGGCGGTGGTGAGAGACATAATTTTAAACAATATGTGGCAATTTATTTTTAAGTAAGTTGAAGCTGAAGACAAAGATTAGGGAAAGATACTATGCACAATTTTATGCGCACTTTTAGTCGGAATTTTAGTCAGAATATTTGCAGCAATTTAAAAGGCTGGTCGGCAGTAGTGATCGCCTTGTGCCTACTGAGTAATGTCAGCCAAGCTGCGCCGGTCAGTGCTGAGCGAGCTCTCGCCCAACTCATGAGAGACGTCCAGCGCCTAGAACCCAAATTGGCAAAAACCCCATCAAAAGACGGCTATTACACGACTCGTCCCGGCGACACTGTGGATATGATTCTATTGCGCATGCTGCCCAATATGCCGGTTAAAAAGGCTATCTTGCGTCAAGCTTTGGTCAAGGCCAATCCCCATGCATTCAAGCGCAGTAATCCCAACTGGATGTATTCAGGCAAGCGCTTGAGATTGCCTGGAGCCGATGACATACACAATGTGGTGTTTATCAAGCAAGCCAATCAGAAAAAGTTCAAGCCCAATGATCGAGTTAGTTGGGTAAAGTATCCTTAGGGTTGTTGCATTCAGTTGCAGGCTGCCAGTTACAAGCAGTCTTTTAAAATAATTTTCTACTAACAGGTTAATCCAGTGCTAGGTCCGGAGCTGATCAACTTAACCGCGCGACCCACTCCGATTTTTTTGGAGGGCTCAGCTGCGATTCAGTTGACTCAGCAGGCGGCCAAAGACCTCGGCCTAAAAGATGGCCAGATCGTTCAGGGGGTGATCGCAGCACGCGGCGATCTGCTGAAATTGTTGATCAACAATAAAGAGTTAGAGTGGCCCGGCAGCAGTCGTTTTAAGCTTGGTGACAAGCTAGAATTTCGTGTCGACAGCAGTATTTTTGGTCGCTCTCTGGTGCCTCTTAAAGGCCTGGCAACCACGCCGGGAAATACGCCGCCGGCAATCCCTTCTCCAGCACTTTTGCAGCTTATGCATCGCCCAGATCAACCCTCGGTTTTGGCCGGCCTGTTTAAGTCTGGTGGCTTAGAGGCGCTTGTTGCTCAGCTCGGTGGCAGCGAGCAGTTGCGCGCCAGCCTGATGCTGTCCATGGCCAAGCTCTCAATGGCCAAGCTCTCAATGGAGAGGCTCTCACCAATGTTAGTTAAGCGCAGCTTGAGGAACTCTGGTCTATTTGGCGAACAGTTACTTGCCAGCGGGGTTGTCAGGCAGGGACCTGATATCAAGCAGCTGTTGCGCAGCTTGCTGCGCAATGTGCCGCTGCAGAGTGCCATTGGTGCAGAGCTTAAGGGCGCTATAGATGAAGTGGAAAGCAAGCAGCTAGAGAGCCTTCAGGCGCAACAGTCGAGAGAGCAGAGCTATAGTTTTGTGCTGCCTTTTATGGATGCCAATGCGGTGGAAATAGAGCTTTATAGTGGGGCCTCGAATTCAGCCACTGAGGGTCAAGAGTGGATTATCAACCTGCACACGGAATCCCCCAGTCTGGGTGAATTGTGGCTGAAAACCACATTGCAGTCAGCGGCGAGCATCCAAATGGTGATGTGGGCGCCCCGGATCGATGTTGCAGATCGCGCCCGCGAAGCTGCCAGTGAGCTGCAATACGAATTACAGCGCTTTGGCCTGAATCTAGAAAAGCTCGATGTGCTCAATGCTCGGCGGCCCTCTGTCAGTGAAGGACTCAGTGGCAGCGGCCAAGTGGTGGACTTGAGCACATGACCTATAAGCCTTTAAAGCGGGCTGTGGCCCTTGAATACGGCAAGCTAGCAGCGCCCATTATGACCGCCAAAGGTCAGGGCGAAATTGCTGAGCTGATTATCGAAGAGGCAAAGAAGCAGGGTATTCATATTGCCGAAGATCCTCAGCTGGTTGCCCTACTGGGACAGCTGGAGCTAAATGAGGAAATACCTGAAAGTCTCTATGTGGCAGTGTCGGTGATTTTATCTTGGGTCTACTGGTTAAAAGGTATGGAGCCGGGAGATGAAAAAAATCCTTGAGCAGAGCCGAGTCTAGATTCTAAGCATCGCCAACAGACGTGCGATTGCGGTTGGGGCGCATCTTGCCCAAGCGGTCATAGATTTCAACGCTGTTTAAGGGGTCCGGGGACTGAATGGTCTGCAGTGCACCGCGAATGGTTTCAAGCTTATGGTTGATTAAAATTTC
>JAFMBU010000012.1 GCA_017858295.1 Porticoccaceae bacterium
GGCCTTCGTAAACATCAATCGCATGACCTAAGAATAGACGACCGCGAGCCTGAATGTTAAACAGTGCATAGGCAGCAGTTTTACCCTTGACCATGCTGATCAGAGCGCCGTTTTTGCGCGAGTGGGCTTCGCCCTCTTTTGCAAGGGCATACTTGTCAAAAATACTGGTCATAATGCCTGAGCCTGAAGTCAGGGTCAGGAAGGCGCCACGGAAGCCAATCAGTCCGCGAGACGGCATAGAAAACTCCAGTCGCACGCGGCCTTTTCCGTCAGGCTCCATATTGGTCAACTCAGCTTTACGCATGCCGAGTTCTTCCATTACTGATCCCTGGTGCTGCTCTTCAACGTCGATTACAACCTGCTCAAAGGGCTCGTGAACCTTGCCGTCGACAATTTTCTGCACTACTTCTGGGCGCGATACGCCCATTTCGAAGCCTTCGCGACGCATGGTTTCAATCAGTACCGACAGGTGCAGTTCACCGCGACCAGAGACAATAAACTTGTCTGGTGTATCGCCGGGTGTTACACGCAGTGCAACATTGTGAATCAGCTCTTGTTCGAGACGATCTTTAATATTTCTTGTGGTGACATATTTGCCTTCGAGTCCGGCAAAGGGTGAATCGTTAACAATAAAGGTCATGCTCACTGTGGGTTCATCAACGCTCAGTGCTGGCAAGGCTTCAATATTTTCTGGGTCGCAAAGCGTGTCAGAAATACTCAGGCCATCAATACCATTAATGCAAACGATATCGCCGGCGCCGGCCAATTGTGTCTCGATCTGTTCCAGTCCAAGGTAACCTTTAACGTTGAGAACCTTACCTTTGCGCTCTTTGCCGTCGGCAGACTTAACTACAACCTGCTGTCCTGGCTTGAGTTTGCCGCGAGTTATTCGGCCAACACCGATAACACCAACGTAGCTGTCATAGGCCAGTGCTGAAACCTGCATCTGGAATGGGCCATCGACGTCTACCTTAGGTGATGGTACGTCCTTGACGATCATTTCGTAGAGCGGGGTCATGTCTTCTGCCATGTCGTCGACGTCGAGACCGGCTATGCCGTTCAGTGCCGAGGCATAGATAACCGGGAAGTCGAGCTGCTCATCAGTGGCGCCGAGGTTGTCGAACAGATCAAAGACCTGATCCATAACCCAGTCGGGACGAGCGCCTGGACGGTCAACCTTGTTGATCACAACGATTGGGCGCAAACCCTGTTCGAATGCCTTGGAGGTTACAAAGCGTGTCTGTGGCATTGGACCGTCTACGGCATCAACCAGCAGCAATACTGAGTCGACCATAGATAGAACGCGCTCTACTTCGCCACCGAAGTCGGCGTGACCAGGGGTGTCGACAATATTGATGCGGTAGTCATTCCAGTTGATCGCAGTGTTCTTTGCCAGAATCGTAATTCCGCGCTCTTTCTCCTGGTCGTTGGAGTCCATAAGGCGTTCAGAACCCACATCTTTACGATCTAGGGTGCCGGATTGGCTGAGAAGTTTGTCGACCAGTGTTGTCTTACCGTGGTCAACGTGGGCAATGATTGCAATGTTCCGCAGGTTTTCGATGGACATGAGAGGTACCAGTAGGCGCAAAAAGGCGCGATTATAGGCTAATTGACAGAAACTGCTACGGATCTTTTCACTAGGCGGTAGATTCTTCGCTACTGATGGTGTTGCGTTCGATCAACATTCGGGTGATTGCGGTGGCTGGAGAGGGGGGTGCGATCAGGTTTCCCTGTAATAACTGACAGCCGGTATCGAGTAAAAGGTGATGTATTTCGGCTTCTTCGACGCAGGGAGCGATGCAGTTTAAGCCCACGGATTTGGTCAGCTCCACCAGCCCTTTAACCAAATTCCAAGAACTTTCCATATACGGACATTCGGCCATTAGCTTATGGGAGATGCGAATGGTATGCACATCAAATTCTCGTAACTTCTGAATTGGCAGAGTCTGGTAGCCGACGTTGTCGACGACAAAACGAATGCCCAGGGCCCTGAGGCCGTTTAGTTGCAGGGTTAGCGGATTGTGGATTTTTGGCAGAGTTTCGGTGTGAACGGCAAACACCAGAGTATTTGCTTCAATGGCGTATTTAGTCAGCAGTGCTTCAATACTCAGGGTAAACGTTGGGTGTTCCAATTCCCGCAAGCTGAGGGTGAAATAGATTTGCTGATTCTCGCGCCACAAATCCTGACGGCGCCAAAGATCGACCTGATTAAAAATCTGTTCCAGCAGTGTTAGGGAAATATCCACAATCATCGAGCCCGACTCAAGCAGCCCGATAATTTCATTGGCGGCTATTAATTCATTATCCGGATTCTTCCAGCGCAAAAATATTTGCAGACCGCTGATCAGATTAGTCTTGGTATCCAAAATAGGTTGGTAAAAGGGCAAAAACGATTGGTTGTTGGTGTTGTCCCGCAGCTGTTCCAGCAGAATCGCCTGATTTTGCATTTCAGATGGCAGTTTCTGGTTGTGAAAATAGTAGTTGGACTTGCCCTCCCGCTTGATGGTGTAGAGAGCCTTGTCCGCTTGCTGCAGAATTGCCTCACCATCAGAGCTGCCGTCATTAAACAGTACAATGCCTATGCTGCAGCTGATGCGGAATTTTTCATCTTTGATCACCAGGGGCTCTCTGGCAGCATCAATTATTTTCTCTGCGACCTGGGCGATCTGCAGGCGCGAAGGCTCTTCCTCGGAGCCGAGGTTTTCCAGCAGCACGACAAATTCATCGCCGCCGAGACGGGCAACGGCCTCCTCGGTGCGGATCACCTTGCGCAGACGCTGAGCGAATAGTGCCAGTGCCAGATCGCCGTAGTGATGACCGCGAGTATCGTTAATCTCCTTAAAGTGGTCGAGATCTATAAATAGTAGCGAGCAGTAATTTTGGCTGCGCTGGGCTAAGGCGACCACACGGTTTAACTCTTCCATTAAACGATGGCGGTTAGGCAGACCGGTTAAAGGATCAAAATAGGCCTGCTGTTTGATGCGAGTCTCGAGGTTGACCCGATCGGTGACATCTTCAACAAAGGACGCCGCACCCACCACATTCATCGCCTCATCAAACAGTGGCGTATCATTCCACTCGCAGATAATCATGGTGCCGTCGCGGGTGACATTTTCCGCAGTACCGGTAAAGTCTTTGCCAAAGAGGAAAAGGTCGTTTTCCACCTGTTGCAGTAAAAAGCTCTTCTTTTTATCAAATAAAAACTCTGTGGTACGGCCCAAAACTTCTTCTTTGGCATAACCAAATATGGTCGTGGCTGCTGGATTCCAGCCGATGATTTCCCGCTCTTGATTCCACTCAATAAATCCAAGGGGCGTCTGCTCGATCAGGCTGGTGATTTTTTGGCTGGTGGCCGTAACCACATTTGCGTGCTCTTTGGCTCTGATCATATTGCCGGTCGCCCAGCTAAAGGCCCGGCGCTCGTGGAGCTGGTGGTAATTGAGAATAAAATAGGTGAGTCCGACTAGGAGTAAAAATCCCGGGTTTATCTGGGGTTGATAGCTGAGCAGCGCAATAAACAATGGTGCAAAAACCAGGCTTAAGAAGAGGTGACGCAAAATAGGCGCTAGGGCATGGGTCAGTGGCCAGGCATAGGTCAGGGCAATCAGAGTGATAGCTGCGAAGACCGAATTTTCTATAGAGTCTGGGCTGATAAAAATTGCTGCGGCGGCACCATAAAGTGCGGCAAAGGTAAGTGATGAAGTGGTGATAAGGGCGCGTGTTCTACTGGTGCTTGGCTTGGCTTCGCGGCGGCTGCGCACTGACCAGAGCCAGGTTGTCAGGCTCGCTAGAGCAACTGCGGCAAGCCAGATCCAGTTCAGATTCCATGTAAAGACAGCGGCGCTTTGAGTATGTGCCAGCGCAACTAGAAAAATGGCGCCGACCATTGAGATACCCAGGCCTGAGGCGATGTTTTTCGAAACGTGCTGTTCCAGCTCGACCTGTATCGAGCTGTTGAGTGAGCGGGGAGTGGAGTGCTCTGCTTCCTTGAATTCCCCGAGCAAATTTTCAGTGCTCATCATCGGCTGCATCCTGCGGCTGATTTCAGTTGGACAAAACTCAGGCTAAGCTCTAAATATAGTCGCTTCTCAGTGATAATGGCGACTAATCAACTCCAATAATGTGAAAAAGAGCAGATATAACGTTGTTTTGACTGCTTATTTCTTATTTTGGATGCGTTGAGGGCAAAAGCTCGGGAATAAAAACCGCGATCTTTTCAAAGCCACTTTTTTGCATGGCGTCAGCATGGAGACGACTCATAATCCCCTTTTCGCAATACAACAGGTAAGACTGTTGCCTGTCGAGCTCGTCGATCTGTTTCACTATTTGAAAGAATGGCAGGCAGATGATTTTATTGCCAGGCCAAACTAGCGGATTTTGCTCAGTTTCATCCGGATGGCGCACGTCGAGGATAATGTCATGGGCCTGTGGCTGGGATATTTTGGCAATGCTCGCCATTATTGGGCTCCTGAATCCATATTGTTGCTGAAAAAGCTAGAAAGAATGGCAGAAAAGTACCGTAAAAGCATTATACTGCTGCGGCCCCGAGGCAGGCATCAATAAAATATGGATTTTAGCACCTAAATGGTGCGCCTTGGTTTTATCGCGCACCATAACGGTGCTCTTCAGTCAGGCGATGTGGATTGTTGGCTGGCTACCACTGGATGGTATTACAGGTTTGGCGCTGGCTCTAGATAGCACAGCTGAATCTGCGCAGAGGCAGGCCTATTGGCACGACTATTGCAGTTTTTTGAGAAGTAAAAGTCTGTTGAGAATTGCTCAGGCAGTTTTGTAAGGCTCTTCTACAGGGCTTCGAATTAGAAAGCACAAATTAAAATGCACATTCCATATTGGAGGAACACATGTCTGAGAAGACTTTGAATCTTATTAAAGAAAGTGGCGCTCGCTGGGTCGACATGCGCTTTACTGATACTAAAGGTAAAGAGCAGCACGTCTCTATTCCCGTTGGTGAAGTTGGCGATGACTTTTTCGTTGAAGGTAAAATGTTCGACGGATCATCTATCGCTGGATGGAAGGGTATCAACGAATCAGACATGATTTTGATGCCAGACGACAGCACTGCTGTTCTCGATCCCTTCACTGATGAGCCTACTGTTATCATTCGCTGTGGCATCGTTGAGCCTTCAACTATGCAGGGCTATGAGCGCGATCCACGCTCCATCGCTGAGCGCGCTGAGCAATATCTGAACTCTACCGGCCTTGGCGATACCGCATTCTTCGGTCCAGAGCCCGAGTTCTTCGTTTTTGACGACATCAAATGGGGTGTCGACATGAGCGGCGCTTTCTACAAGATTAACTCTGACGAAGCGGCTTGGTCTTCTGGCAGTGTTTTCCCTGATGGCAACATGGGCCACCGCCCAGGCGTTAAAGGCGGTTACTTCCCAGTCCCACCAGTTGATAGCCTGCATGACCTGCGTGCTGCCATGTGTAATGCCATGGAGCAGATGGGCCTAGATATCGAAGTACATCACCACGAAGTAGGCACTGCTGGTCAGTGTGAGATTGGTGTTCGCTTTGACACGTTGGTTGCTAAAGCCGACCAGGTTCAGATCCTTAAGTACTGTGTGCACAATGTTGCTCACGCCTATGGCAAGACAGCGACCTTTATGCCTAAGCCAATTGTTGGTGACAACGGTTCTGGTATGCACTGTCACATGTCTTTCTCTAAAGACGGCGTCAACCAGTTTGCTGGCGATGCCTATGCTGGTCTGAGCGAGATGGCTCTGCACTACATTGGCGGTATCATCAAGCACGCTAAGTCGCTGAATGCTTTTGCCAACGCGTCGACTAACTCTTACAAGCGTTTGATCCCTGGTTTTGAAGCGCCGGTAATGTTGGCTTACTCAGCCCGTAACCGTTCTGCTGCGATCCGTATCCCATACGTTGCTAGCCCACGTGGCAAGCGTGTAGAAGTTCGCTTTGGTGATCCAACTGCCAACCCATATCTGATGTTTGCTTCAATGCTGATGGCTGGTCTGGACGGTATCAAGCACAAGATCCACCCTGGCGATGCAGCGGACAAAGATCTCTATGATCTGCCTGCTGAAGAAGCTGCTGCTATTCCTCAGGTTGCTGGCAGCCTGCGTGAAGCGTTGGCCGAGCTAGATGCTGACCGTGAGTATCTGACTGCTGGTGGTGTTTTCACCAATGACATGATCGATGCTTACATTGAGTTGAAGATGGAAGAAGTTTACCGCGTTGAGCACACCACTCACCCGGTTGAGTTTGATATGTACTACAGCGTATAAATCGCTGCTTACATTCTCTACTCTGAGCAACACCTGAAAAAGCCCGCCATTGTTTCAATGGCGGGCTTTTTCTTTATTCAAAATAGGTCTAGTCTTTAAATAGCTTAATCTGGCCTCTGTGCCAGCTAGGGTTTATTAACAGACTTGCAGGCCGAAACAATGAAGTCACTTTTATCTCCTTTTACAGCCATTGCCACAACCCTTGGCATCGCTCTTGTAATGGCTCTTTTACTAAATAGAGCTGCCGCCTCAGATCCTGCTGCACCTGTATATAAAGTCGTCGATGATCAAGGCAAGGTCACCTATACGGATACGCCCGCCGCTGAAACGGCTACCAATGAGATAGTTCTGCCGGCGATTAACCCGATCTCTAGCCCAATTCCGGCTTCAATCTCGAACACTGCAGAATCCCCCGCCCCTTTAGATGCCGAGCCAGCTAAGGCCTTTACTGGCTATTCGTCTGCGGCGTTGGCGGCGCCCCTGGATGGTTCATTAGTTCACTTCGCTCAGCCAAATCTATTGGTTCAACTAGCCTTAACACCACAACTTGAAGCTGATCACCTAGTGCAGTTTTATGTCGATGGTTCCCCCTATGGCAAAGCGATTCCGGGAATATCCCTTTCTATTGGCGGACTAGAGCGCGGATCTCATCGTATTTCAGCTCGTGTGCTCTCGTCTCAGGGCGCTGTATTGGCCATTACTAACCCCGTCACGGTGCATGTGCAGCGTCATTTTAAGCGCAATTAGCTCTGCTTAAGTTTTGAGCGCACCATAATGGTGCGATATTGTCTGGGCTGGACTATACTGACTCCTCCGATCGCCCCCGACTCGCCTATATTGGTGGCTTTCCATGATAAATCTCGATTGGCTTTTGGCTTGCTTATTGCAAGACAGACTGAGGAGGCTCAGTGGTCTCCAAAATATTCATACTCGATTCGACTAGGAACTTATGACCTCAGATCAACTACATAGATTGCTGCTGGATAATCTCAACACTGCAGTGTTGCTGGTTGATCAGAGCCTATTGATCGACTATATCAACCCTGCTGCGGAGTCTCTGCTTCAGGCTGGCAGTGCGCGCCTGCGTGGTTCTGCGGTAAGTGACCTATTTGATGATGACGAGACAGCACGCCAGACACTGCGTGAAGCGCTTGAGTTTGGTCGTGCCCTGACACTGCGCCATGAATTTCTCCGTGGTTTAGGCGTTGAATCCTCTCAGGTAGATTACACAGTGACGCCCATAAGCATTGGCTCCGACCAGTGGGTGTTGATGGAAATGCAGCCGGTGGATCGTATTTTGCGGATTAACCGCGAGGAAGCGCTGCTCTCAGTTCACGACACCTCGAGAAGCCTTATTCGCGGCTTGGCCCATGAAATTAAAAATCCCCTCGGCGGTATCCGTGGAGCGGCACAGTTGCTGGCGCAGGAAATCTCTGGCAGTCAGATTCATAGCGAGACCGCTGAGCTGTGTCAGATTATTACCACTGAAACTGACCGCCTGAGAAATCTTGTCGATCGCCTATTGGGCCCAAGTCAGCTGCCTAGGTTTGCCCCGATAAATATTCATGAAGTGGCTGAACACGTGGCTACTTTGATCGAGGTCGAGGTGCAGGGTGGGCTGACCGTTCAGCGGGATTACGATCCCAGTATTCCAGATCTGTCAGGTGATCGCGAACAGCTTATTCAGGCAGTGTTAAATGTTGCGCGCAATGCCATGCAGGCGATGCTGGAGTCGGATCTACCGCAGCGGAAATTAACCTTGAAGACCCGAATTCAACGCAACTTCACCATTGCCGGTCAGCACCACAAGGCTTTGTGCCGCTTAGATATTATGGATACTGGGCCGGGTATTTCTGAAGATATAAAAGAGCGAATTTTCTTCCCCATGATCAGTGGTCGCAGCGAGGGCACTGGTTTGGGTTTAACCATTGCCCAGTCAGCGATCAATGTTCATCAGGGCATTATTGAATGTGACTCAGAGCCGGGCAGCACGCGCTTCTCGATCTATTTACCGATAAAGGCATAGCATGAACAGCACATCAGAAATTTGGATAGCCGAAGATGACCGCTCCCTGCGCTGGGTAATGGAGAAGGCGATTTCTCGGGAAGGTATCGAGGTGCGGAGCTTTGAAAATGGCGACGACCTACTGGTAGCGCTGCAATCATCGCTGCCGGAAATTATCATTTCCGATATTCGTATGCCTGGCATCGACGGCTTGGAGCTGCTTAAGCAGATTCACTCCACGCGTCCCGATATCCCAGTGATTATTACCACTGCTCACTCGGACCTCGACAGTGCAGTAGCTGCCTATCAGGGGGGTGCCTTTGAGTACCTGCCGAAACCTTTTGATCTGGATGAGCTAGTCGATGTAGCCCGTCGCGGTGTTACCTTTGCCCGGGAACAAAAACCCCAGGACCTGCCTCGCGACGCGCCACCGTCCCAAGAAATTATTGGTGAGGCGCCAGCAATGCAGGAAGTATTCCGCGCTATTGGTCGTCTCTCCAATTCTAATATCACCGTCTTGATTAACGGTGAGTCGGGAACCGGTAAGGAGCTGGTAGCCCATGCGTTGCATAAGCACAGTCCCCGTCGAAACTCGAAATTTATCGCCCTGAATATGGCCGCCATTCCCCATGATCTAATCGAATCAGAGCTTTTTGGTCATGAGAAAGGTGCCTTTACCGGAGCTGCCCAGCGCCGTGAAGGGCGCTTTGAGCAGGCCAATGGCGGTACCTTATTTCTCGATGAAATTGGTGATATGCCACCCGAAGCACAAACGCGTCTGTTGCGGGTTTTGGCTGATGGCGAATTCTATAGAGTCGGCGGCCACACCTCGGTAAAAGTGGATGTGCGGATTATTGCCGCAACTCATCAAAATTTAGAAGAGTTAGTAGAGAACAATCGCTTCCGCGAAGATCTCTATCATCGGATTAATGTCATTCGTGTCCACCTGCCGAAACTCTCGGATCGCCGTGAAGATATCCCCCAATTGATGACGCACTTTTTCCATCGCGCTGCCAAAGAGCTGGAGATGGAGCCCAAGTTGCTGTCTCAGCAAGCGGAGGATTTTTTCTGCGCTATGGAGTGGCCAGGTAATGTTCGCCAGTTGGAAAATATTTGCCGCTGGCTCACCGTGATGGCCGCAGGCCGTGAGGTGCTGCTAACAGATTTACCGCCAGAGCTTAAGGCTGAAGATGCTGGCAGCGAGCTGCGTGTTCAGGGAGACTGGCAGCAGATGTTGCGTCGCTGGAGTGAGCGTGAACTCAAGTCCGGACGTCGGGATATCCTCGCTCAGGCGATCCCAGATTTTGAGCGAACCATGATTGAAACCGCTCTGGCTCATACCAGTGGCCGGAAAAAGGATGCCGCTGAGTTGTTGGGCTGGGGTCGCAATACATTGACCCGCAAGCTTCAGGAATATCAGATGGAGAATCAGGCACTGTAATGCTTTAAACCCACAGGCCAAAAAGTCCAGGTAATAAAAAACCCCGCTCTTGCATCAAGTGTGCAAGGCGGGGTTTTTTATTGTTCAGCGCTTATCTGCTGATCAGTGAGTGCTGCTTTCTGGTGCTGCGGCTGCCGCCTCTTGTTGGGCTGCTGCCTGCTGCACTGCAGAGGCAAATAGCGCTTCAAAGTTAATCGGCGGAATCATAAGCGGTGGAAATGAGCCTTTAGTCAAAGTGCTATCGATTGTCTCGCGAGCATAGGGCAGTAACATGCTCGGGCAAGTAACATTGAGCACCTGAGCCAGTTGACCGCCTTCCAAACCTTCAACGGTAAATAGTCCAGCTTGGTCTACCTCAATCAGATAAATAGTTTCCTCTTCATCTTTAACAGTCACTGTGATGCGCAGGGCAACTTCATAAACGCCCTCGGCAACCTTGTTGGTTTTGGTGCTCAGATCCTGATTCACCTTTGGAGTCCACTGCTTCTGGAAAGCTTCTGCGCCCTGAGGAGTCTCAAATGAGAGGTCTTTTACATAGATGCGTTGCACGGCAAACTTCGGGGCCGGTGCTTGTGCTTCGCTGGCTGCTTCTGGGGCAGTAGTCGTTTCGTCAGTCATGATTGAACCCTTAAATGTAATAATTTTGTGTTGTTAGCCTCTTATATGGAGACTGTTTCGCCGCTTTCAACCCCGCTTTGGAGTATGGCGTCAAAAGTGCCCTGGCGCTCTAAGTCACGCAGTTCGTCGAAGCCGCCAATGTGCTGAGTGCCAAACCAAACTTGCGGCACTGTATTGCGCCCGCTCTTAGTAATCAGTTTACCCCTTAGCTCAGGATTATTGTCGACTGATATATCTTGGTAATCTATACCTTTGTTTGTGAGCAACCGTCTTGCGGCAGTGCAGAATGGGCAAAATCGAGTGCCATATAGTACAACGTGAGACATGTATATTCCTTAGGGTAGCGTCACCAAACAGTGACGAGAGAAATCAGACCAAAAACTACTTACCTGATACTAGAGGTAGGCTTGCGCCCTGCCACTCGCTGATGCCGCCGCTGAGGCGTCGAGCATCGTAGTTATCTTTGGTTAGTAGCTTGCCTGCGCCACTGGAGTGCTGACCGATCTTATCAACCACCACAATGGTCTTGCCGCGAGATTTTTCCAACTCACCAATACGGCTGGCAAGCTTGGTGTGGGGAATATTGCGCGAGCCGTGGATATGGCCGCTTTCAAACTCAGCTGTGGTGCGCACATCGACGACCACTGCTTGGTCGCTATTCATTAAGCGAACCAATTCAGCTGTACCCAGAGTTTTACCGCTTTTGCTCTGTTCGGTGAATAAAAACACACCGATTAATGCGAGCAACAATGAAATAAGTAGCCACTGCTCACTGACAAATATAAAAATATTCACGTCGTATTTTCCATTGGTAGAATTATTATTTAGGCGATCCGTAATAACTGTTTGGGGCCTTGAGCGCTCTGTTCAAAAGCCTCTGCGGCGCGCAGTATACACAGGAATTTGAGCTTGAGCTAACACTGCGCTCTAGCGCTTAAGCCGAGGCCGATAGAGTCACTGCCAGCGATGCCAGACTGGCATGCAATCTTCGGGCAGCGGTGCAACATGACCCAGTGATGCCCAGGGTTGGTTGGGGCTGTGAAAGTCTGATCCACATGAGGCTTCCAGTCCGCTCTCTCGGCAAAGGCGTGCCATATCCCGAGTCAGTGAAGGCACTTGAGCGCCGGAGATAACCTCCATTGCCTCTCCGCCCGCGGCCTTAAAGGCGCTGATCAGCTCGATTAATTTAGAGCGCGTCAATTTGTATTTGGTGGGGTGTGCCAGTACGGCAACTCCTCCAGCATCCCGAATCCAATCAATCACAGTCTTGGGATCTGCCCATTGATCTTTAACATCGCCAACTTTTCCCGCACCCAAATAGCGTTTAAACGCCTGTTGGATATTACTCACTGCGCCAATCGCCACCAGATGCTGGGCAAAGTGCGGCCGTCCAACCTGAGGGCCGCTAGAAAATAATTTGGCGCCTTCAAGGCAGTTGGCAAAGCCGAGTCGCGCCAGCCTTTCGGCAATGATCTCCCCTCGGTCTTGTCGCGCCTGAGATTGCTTTGTCACCGCTTCAATTATGGCGTTGCTGTGGGTATCCACATTGAGTCCCACTATATGTACACCGCGGCGGTTCCACTGGCTGGATAATTCAATCCCGGGGATAACTCGCAAACCAGTCTCCACGCCCCCTAATGTCTCATAGGCGGCCAGAGTGTCGTGATCGGTAATCGAGAGCATGTCGATTTCTCGCTCGCGGGCGAGATCAATCAGCGCGGCTGGATCTAGGGTGCCGTCTGATGCGGTGGTATGGCAGTGGAAATCAATATTCATTTTTTAGTAGTGCTCGAAATTTGGCGTATTGTAACAGGCTCGCTCCACGTATACTGAGCCACATGATTGAGCCAATCTCTGAATTTCAAATGCGCCAAGTTGAGGCCGCCACCGAGCTCTGTGTTGAAAAGGCGTCGCAACTCTATGGTCGCCGTTTCGATGCCATAACCGTGGATTTTGACCTCAAAGGTAAGTGCGCCGGAATGTATCAGGTGAAAGGCCGAAAGCGACGTATTCGTTACAACCCTTGGCTGTTCGCGAAATATTTTGAAGACAGCCTCAGCGATACCGTAACCCATGAGGTCGCCCACTATGTGGTCGACTGTCTCTATGGGCTGCGGCGGGTCAAGCCTCACGGTGTCGAATGGAAGCGCGTGATGGTCGATCTAGGCGCCGAGCCCAAGGCCACCGGCAGCTATGATCTAACGGGCATTCCGGTTAGGCGGTACGCTGTGTTTTCCTATAAGTGTGGTTGCAGAACTCATCAGTTAACCAGTCTGAGACACAAAAAAATCCTCCAGCGGCGAGCTCAGTATTGCTGCCAGTTCTGTCATGGCTTTCTAGTCGCCGATATTGCAGCCAGCGCATGAATCAGTGGTTTGTCTATCTAATTCGGGCCACCGATCAATCGATTTATACGGGCATTACCACAGACGTTGAGCGGCGCTTTAACGAGCATCTCAATGGGCGCGCTGGGGCCAAATACTTTCGTGGTCGCAGCCCGGAAAAGGTGGTCTTTGTTGAGGGCGGTCACGATCGCAGCAGTGCCAGCATTCGCGAGGCGCAAATTAAAAAGCTTTCCCGTCAGCATAAACTTGATTTGATTAAATCTTAGAGTCTGTCTCACTTTTGAATTGTATATACATTTTAGTTAAGCAAGTCAGGATAAATTATCGTGGTTATATTTACTTGATTGCTCTATATTGCTGGCTATTACAAATTAAATTTTTCCATCTGTAACCTAAGATGCATGATTTTATTGGTATATACAGCTTATAAGTATATACAGGTTTTGGTGATGCTTTATGAGTCAGAACAGGGAGAAATTCCCTCGATATGCGCAAATCAAGAGCCATATTAAAGCCCAGCTCGACTCCGGCCTATGGCGTATCGGCGAGCGTATTCCCTCTGAAACACAGTTATCTGACGACTTCTCGGTAAGCCGCATGACTGCGCGCCGAGCGGTGCAGGAGTTGGCAGACGAAGGTCTGTTGGAGCGCTCGGTGGGTGCAGGTACCTTTGTGGCACAGCCGCCATCGCCAATCTCGGCTGTGGAATTGCCGGACTTCCAGCAGCACTTTAGCTTCAGCAACCCTCAATATAGCAATCGTATTATTGCTCTAGAGGCGATTGCCGCAGAGCGTGATATTGCGGCTCTGCTGGGTTTTACCGAGGGCGAGCTGATCTACTATTCGGTAGTTGTGCACTCTATAGATTCAGTTCCAATACAGTGGGAAGAGTGCTTTGTTAGCCCTCAATTGGTGCCCGCTTATCTCAAGCAAAATTATCACAAGGTCAGCCCTCAGGCCTATATGAACTGGGTTATCATCCCGAGCCGAACCGAGCATCAGTTGCAGGCGATAACTGCAGATCCAGTGGTTACTGGTGCACTGGGATTGGCAACACTGACTCCCTGTATGAAGATAAGTCGCCGCAGTTGGAATCATGAGCAGGTGATTAGTGTTAGTCGCTGTATTGCCTCTGGTGTTAACTGCCGTATTGGCGCCGAACTTCTATTATAACGTCGCCGAAAATACGATTAATTAACGGCAAATTAGACTAAAAAACCTTAAAAGGGTCTATCGTGAAAAAAATAGCCGTATTTGTCGATGTGCAAAATATTTATTACACGGTAAAAGAACAGTTTGGCTGCTACTTTAATTACCGTGAACTCTGGCGTCAGCTCAGTGAGCAGGGCGAGATTGTTCAGGCCACAGCCTATGCTATCGAGCGCAACGACGCTGGGCAGCGGAGCTTTCAACAGGTGCTGCGAGAGATTGGCTTTGAGGTTAAGCTCAAACCCTTTATTCAGCGCAGTGATGGTTCGGCCAAGGGCGATTGGGACGTGGGCATTGCCATCGATATTATGGATTGCGCGGCGAGCGTCAATCCGCCAGATGAGATCGTGCTGTTGTCTGGGGATGGTGACTTTGATCTACTGCTCGCTCGAGTGAGCCAGCGTTATGATATCGCGACCAGTGTCTACGGTGTCGCGGCGCTCACGGCAGCATCTCTGATTGATGCCGCCGATCACTTTCAACCGATTCAGGCTAGGCTGTTACTTAAATAATAATTCCGCCGCCGGAACCGCCCTGACCTGGCATGGCGATCTTTGATGCCTCATCGCGACGCATTTGTTCCATTTTTTGGTTGGCTTCCTCAACGGCGATCTGGGCCTTGCCGGCAAAATCGCTTGCTGCTTCGCCAATTGTCTCACCATCTAGTGGAAAGTTAAGCGGTATGGCACCCATCTGGGTCATCACCTGTGTTGAACCGAAAAATGTTACTTGGCGGTCGGGGTCATCGTTGCCATCGGCTTTCACTGGAATCATTTTGCGGATTATGCCGATCTTCTGGTCAGTAAAGCTCTCTTCGCGGAACAGGCCATTGGGATCCATTGTGTTGTTATTTTCATTAGTCATATTAAATTCTTTGGTAGATTAAAAAACGCACACCCTAGCAGACATGTGTTAGCGGTAAAAGTTTGTCCGGCGATTTAGCCTGGTAGCTTTCTCGAAATCACCGCAGTGGCAATCAACATAATCGAGGAGAGCAGTAGGCAGGCGGCCAAACCAAACTGTTGATAAACCAATCCAGATAGCAGAGTGCCAACCAATCGACCCGCGGCGTTGCACATATAATAAAACCCCACATCCAGCGAGGTACCATCCTCGCGAGCATAGGCGACAATCAGATAGGAATGAATCGACGAGTTGATGGCAAACAGAGCGCCAAACACTAACAGCCCAGAAACTAATCCGATTGCCACCAGACTACTATTGCCCCCCACGGCATAGAGACCGCCAGCGATTGCGGCGGGCACTAGGCAGAGTAGTGCAACCCATCTAAATGCAGTTCTCCCAGAAGGGTGCGTTATATTACTGTCTTGCACGGTCTTGCCAATAATGGTGACTTTAGGGGCTACTGTTTGCACCACACCATAGGCGACAACCCAGGCGGCCATCATGCTGCCCACCTGCACATAGCTCCACTGCAGTTGGCTTTGTAAAAATACCGGCAGCGCCACGACAAACCAAATATCTCGAGAGCCAAATAGAAAAAATCGTGCGGCACTGAGTCGATTTACCGCGCTGCTTTTGGAGAATAGGTGTTTAAAAGGCTGAGGTTTTTTAGCGATGCCAGTGGTGCGATCCAGCAAGAGAATACTGAGCGCTAAGACTAGGCCCAAAACGCTGGCCATTATTGCCACCGCATGCTGAAACCCAACCGTAGCTAAAAGCCAGCCGCCGAGAAAAAACCCGACACCTTTTAACGCATTCTTTGATCCCGTGAGTAGGGCAATCCAGCGGTAGAGCCGCCCCTGAGCATCAGCTGGCACCAGGGATTTAATGCTCGCCTTAGCGCCCATCTTATTCAGGTCTTTGCCAATCCCCGACAGGGCTTGAGCCGCCATCACATAGACTACATTGAGAATTGAGCTATCCACCATCAGCATCACCAGCGCCGCAATTTGCAGCCCAAGCCCCACCTGCATGGTGACACTTAAGCCTATGGTTGTGGCCAGCCAGCCTGCATATAAGTTAGTAATCACTCCGAATAACTCGTAGAGCACTAGGATCCCTGCTATCTCAATTGGGCTGTAGCCGAGCTGATGAAAAAATAGCACCACCAACATGCGCAGGGCACCATCACTGAGGGTAAAGGCCCAGTAACTCAGGGTAACCAAAGTGTATTGGCTGACAGGTGCTTTTAGATCGACATTCATCGTGGGTTTATAGGATTCTCAAAGTGAATTGTTACTGGTGATTATCTACTCTAGCGCTCGATGGAAGCAGCAACCTTGACTGCCAACTCCATCATGCGATTGACATAACCTATCTCATTGTCATACCAGATAAGCACTTTGACCTGAGACTTGTTGATCACCATGGTAGACAAACCATCGACAATTCCCGAGCGCTTATCATTAGTGTAATCCACTGACACCAGAGGCAGATCAGAGAATCCAAGAATACCATTTAAACGGCCTTCAGCTGCCTCACGTAGGGCACCATTAATTTGATCAACGCTGACCGCACAATCTAGCTCAAAGACACAGTCAGTCAATGAGGCATTGGCCAGAGGCACTCTGACTGCCAGGCCGTTAATGCGCCCTTTAAGTTCTGGAAAAATTTCTGTGATCGCCGTGGCTGAACCGGTGCTAGTGGGTATCAGTGACATTCCGCTGGCTCGGGAGCGACGTAGGTCAGCGTGGTATTCGTCGAGAATACTCTGGGTATTGGTGATGTCGTGGATGGTTGTAATTGCGGCATGCTTAATACCAAAGCTTTTCTGCAGGACGTCGACCACAGGTGCTAGGCAATTCGTGGTGCAAGAGGCGGCGGTGACTATGGCTTGGTTGGTATAGAGGTGGTCATTGACCCCCATTACTACGTTTAGCGTACCGTCCTTTACCGGTGCCGAGACCACCACTTTCTTAATGCCCTGATCGAAGTAGGGAGCCAGGGCCTCTTGAGATTTAAACCTGCCAGTGCACTCAATCACCATATCCACAGCGGACCAGTCGCTGTCGACAATATTTTTATTTTGGGTATAGCGCACCGTTTGCCCGTCAATAGTTAGCATTGACTCTGTGCCAGACTTTTCAGCAGAGATTGCTTTATCCCAAGTGCCATGGACCGAATCGTATTTCAGCAGATGGGCAGCGGCATGAGCATCGCCAGCAATTTCATTGATCTGTACGATCTTATAATCATCGCGGTGCCATGCCGCGCGAAGTGCCAAACGGCCAATACGGCCAAAACCATTGATGCCTATTTTTATGGTCATGAAACTTAATATCCCTCTTCTTAAATTGTGTGCGCAAACGTCAGCCGAGCTCTGCACCGCCTGTATTTTGTTGACATAGCCCACAGTATTTTGCATCAGCTGGTCAATTGTGAACAGGGCAACATCGAATCTGCCAACCGCTCGTGAGTAATCAACCGCAAATGGGTTTCAAATGCACCTTCGTTTATTAAAGCAGACAACGAAGTTAGTAGCCTAAGCCGTTAACGCTCTCTGTCTGACTTGGAAGGAACCTATTGGATTGTAAAGAGGATTTATGAATGAACGGTTACAGTTTTATTAGTTTAATGATGATTACCTGCGGCGCTCTTCTGGGTGTCTCGATTGGCATATTTGCCTACGGCTCTGATTTTTGGACCAGCACTGGAATAGGCTGTGCGCTCGCCGCCTGTGTTGCGGTCAGCGAAATCTCCCCAATGTTTGATTAACAGATTTCTACCCATCCGTGAATATCAGCAAGCTGATATTCACGGCGATAGTTTTATCATCTCCTCCCATTTAGGCCATCGTTAGATGGCCTTTTTTTTGCGAGGATTTTCTTCACTGACTCTTGTGTCAGAGTTTTTAGTGGTTATGTCCACCGGGGCCGTGAATATGGCCGTGCTCAAGCTCTTCGGCTGTGGCTTCGCGAACATCGGCAATAGTCACATCAAAGTTGAGGTCTTTGCCCGCGAGCGGGTGATTGCCGTCGACAGTAACAGTCTCGTCAGTAACCAGAGTAACGGTTACTGGAACAGCTCCACCCTGACCGGTCTGAGCTTCAAACTGCATACCCACTTCAATGCTCTCTACGCCTTGAAAAGAGCTGCGTGGAACTTCTTGAATAAGTTCTTCTTGAACTGGCCCATAACCCTCTTCAGCTGACACTTCGACAACCATCTGATCGCCCACTGATTTACCTTCCAGGGCTTTTTCTAAACCTGGAATAATATTGCCAGCGCCGTGCAGATAGGCCAACGGATCCTGCCCTGCAGAGCTGTCAATTTCCTGGCCCTGGTCATCAGTTAGTCGGTAGTGAAAGCTTACTGCGCTGTTTTCTGTAATGGTCATTATCGAATCCTAGTAGCGTAAAAAGCCGACATTATGCGCGAACGAATGTTAAATATCGACTCTCGAAATGCTCGGTAAATCTAGGTTGTAAATCCGAAAGATCGGAATACACTTTGAAGCTGTCATATTTATGTCATGTTGGGCCCATTAAATGAGACTTTTAAAATGAATGATAAGGTTGAAATAATGCCCAAGCATAGAATTCTCATCGTCGATGATGAGGCGGCCATTCGAGATATGCTGTCCATCGCATTGGATGCTGCTGGCTTCAATGTTTTGGAAGCTAAGGACGCACAGCTGGCTCACGCGAGCATAATCGACAACCAGCCGGACTTGGTACTGCTCGACTGGATGATGCCGGGCACCACAGGTTTAGAGCTATTGCGCCGCTTAAAGCGCGATGAACTGACGGCAAAAATACCCATTATTATGCTCACCGCCAAGGCCGAGGAAAATAGCAAAATTGCCGGTCTGGATGCCGGCGCCGATGACTATATCCCCAAGCCATTTTCACCTCGAGAGTTAATTTCCCGCGTTAACGCTGTCTTGAGACGCATTGGTCGCGAGGCGCTGCAGGAGCCGATTGTTATTGGCGAGCTGATATTTGACCCCTTAGGCCACCGCGTCAGCATCGCCGGAGAGTCGATTAATCTGGGCCCCACCGAGTATCGGCTACTGCAATTCTTCCTCACTCACCAAGAGCGTGTCTATTCTCGCGGACAGATTCTCGACTATGTCTGGGGTGGCAATGTCTATCTCGATGAGCGCACCGTAGACGTGCATATTCGCCGTTTACGCAAGGCGATTTCAGTTGCAGGCCATGAAAACTATGTGCAGACTGTGCGCGGCGCTGGCTATCGATTCTCAGCCCAACTGAGTAATGCGTAATACAGCATTATTCAAACAAACGATCAACATAGGGTGCCGATTCGTTGCGACCGGGAATGAACAGAGAGATATGGCGGGTAGTGCTTATCAGCCTGTTTTCGGTGATCTTCGGATTTGGTCTCGGTGCTCCCTTTGAAACTCTTGTTGCCGGTTTAGTCGCATACAGTCTTTGGACCTTTCGGGTTATCTCTCAGCTGTTTAGCTGGATCGACAAAGGTATGCGCGGCTTTCCACCGGACACAGATGGTGTTTGGGGCGAAATCAGTGACACCCTTAATCGTCAGCGCCGCCGTCATCGCCGCACCCAAGAGCGAATGCGTCGCACGATCAATCGCATTACCCGTTTAACCGGGGCCCTAGAGGAGGGCATTGTGGTACTGCGCAGTGACCTCACAATCGACTGGTGGAACAGCTCAGCGGCAGGCTTGCTGGCTCTGCGTTCCAATGATCGCGGCACCGCCGTCACCAACCTGATTCGCGGCCCTGAATTCGTCAGCTATATCAGCCAGAAAGAATTCGACGGCTCTCTCAAGCTCTCTTCAATTAACCCCTCAGATCCAGTGCTGCAGGTATCCGCCTCGTTCTTTGGCGCCGACGAAATTGTCTTGGTGATCACCGACATAACCCGCGTGACCAACTTAGAGCAGCTGCGCAAAGAATTTGTTGGCAATGTCTCTCACGAATTGCGCACGCCGCTGACTGTCATGCGTGGCTATCTGGAAACCCTGCAGGATATACCCGGCAATAGTCAGATGGTGGCCAAAGCCTTCAGCCAGATGTCTGATCAAGTGGTGAGAATGGAAGCCTTGGCTAACGACTTGATTCTTATTTCCCGCTTAGAGTCTGACGACCATCCACCAAAGGTTGAGGCAGTTAATCTCTATCAGCTGCTGGAAAGTATTGTTGCCGAGGCGGAACTGCTCAGTGAGAGTCAGCACTCGCTCTCGTTAGATTGCGAGGACAACTGCATTATTGACGCGGATGCCGCTGATCTTCGCAGTGTGCTGGGTAATATTGTTTTTAATGCTGTGCGCCACAATCCACAGGGCGCTGATATAGCAATAAAAGTCACTCGCTATAAGAGCTATATTAATGTCTCGGTCAAAGACAGTGGTAAAGGTATAGACCCGATGGAAATCCCACGCCTTACTGAGCGTTTTTACCGTGGCGACAGTAGCCGCAACTCAGATACTGGCGGCACCGGTTTAGGCCTGGCTATCGTCAAGCACGCCCTGACGCGCTGTGATGGCAGGCTGACCATTAACAGCCGCCTGGGGCAGGGCGCAGAATTTGTCTGTCGCTTTCCTCTTGTTCCACGAAGCTAGTTCCTAAGGTAGTCTTCAAGGCGAGGAAGCCCCCAGCGCCAAGTTGCCCCTGAGGTTATCCGCTACTCGCCATATTTAAAATCCAGCCAATTAAAAGTACTTGAGGCAGAGTAATCAGTGGCAGGAAAAGGGCGATTTTCCAAGATTTGGTGACATCTTTCAGCACCATGATTTCAGTGTAATCCGTGGCCACTCCGGCCATTAAAAACGTAAAGCCATTGCCAGGCGCAGCGGCCCGGGTCAGCAGATCAGCGGCGATCGGCGTTGAGCCTTCAGAGCAGACTTCGATAATGGTGGCCGCAAGCAATGTGAGCATCAGGCCAGCCACTGTTGGGCCAAAATAATTCTGATAAAAATCCAAGGGCACAGTGGCGCGGATCAGTACCGCGAGAACAATGCCGAACAGCAACCAGCGGAACACCATACGCGAGTCGCGGATACCGTCTATTAACAGACTGCCTAATGCACGGGGTGTGTATTCTGCAGTTTTTATTAATCCAATAATGCCGGAGCAGAGTGACTGCTGGTCTGAGGCGCAGGTTTCATGCTTATGGGGGTTTGGCGGCAGTTTCCCTCCGGCGACCAACCCATCAAAGAGGATTCCCGTTGCCATGCCGATCAACATCGATAGGGCGATAAACATCAGCGTCCACTGCCAGCCGATCAAGCTGACCATAATGATTGTGAGGGACAGAGAGTTCCAAGGGCTGGCGATGAGGAAGGCCATCAGCTGGCCGATACTGGCGCCGCGCTCGTAGAGCTTGGCACCGACCATCAGTATGCCGTGGCTACACAGATCAAGAACAACGCCAGCTAAGGTGGCGCGGAAAATGCCTTTGGTGCTGCCACCCTCACCTAGAGCTGACATCACAAGTTCTCTTGGGATACGTTCGAGCAGGCCGACAAATACAACAGCGGCCACCAGACCCAACCACATTTTATTCACCAGCTCGAAAATCCCCTCGCTCATAATGCTAAGCCACTCAGGCATATCCACTCTGTCCGCCATCAACCAAAAAAGTAAGTAACCGATCACTACTGTTATACCCGAGCACCATAAAAGGTAATCCGGGCGAGGCTTGGCCGCAGGTTTATCTGATGGGCAGCAATCACTCATAATTTCTCTCCGACAGGGAATCAATAATGGCGCATTCAGGTGAGTCATCAGCGGCGCAATGACCGAGTAGATTACTCAGTAGTTCATGCATAGAGGTGAGGTCGGTGATTTGCTGCTCTACCTGTTGCTGGCGCTGGA
>JAFMBU010000164.1 GCA_017858295.1 Porticoccaceae bacterium
CCTGTACAAGCTGCTTGTCGCCAGCATCCATCACCGTCATGGTTCTGAATTTCCATACCGTTATTGACTCACCACCAATGCCATAGCGTTTCTGCCTAAAAAGTACCGGACCTTTGGAGGTGAGTTTGATACCTGCGGCGATTAATAGCATGGGAATGGCGATTAGGGTTAGGATCATGCTGCCAGCCACCAGATCGAGAGAACGCTTGGCAAAGTTATCCAAGCCTGTGTGCGGAGATTCAAAGACACTAATCGCGGGCATGCCCTGAATATCCAACCAACTGGCAGTCAGCAGATCAAAACTGAACAGGTCGAGCATCATGTAGGCGGAGACAGTGGTGTCGGCCAATTCATTGAGCAGTTGCTTAATGCGCTTTTCAGCGGCCAGTGGCAGGGTAATAAAAATGGTATCTATTTTACCTGCCTTGGCCTGTTCGATAAGCTCCTGGGAGCCACCTTTAATAAGACTTGAATCGGATATAAAGCGCCGCGTTCCATTGGTTTTACGATCATCAAAATAGCCGACAAAATTGTATCCCGACCAAGGCATATGTTGGATTCGACCCTCAAGGCCGGCACCCAATTCTGTGGCCCCGTAAATAGCCACAGTTTGCGCCCGCACGCCAGTGTCGCGAAACAGGCGCAAAACCGTACGCAGTATGGAATGCCAAGAAATCAGCTCTATGGGGGTTAGGATAAACCAATATAAGACCATTTCGCGGTTGTAGAGATCGGAGGGATGAAAGATCAGATCAACCAGAACCAGCACTAAAACAATGGCTAGCCAGTTGCTGCCTACGCTAGTGACTTCTGCGCGCAGGCTAATATCGCGCCAGGATTTGCTGTGACTGGATTCAGAGAGAAAGCTAAACAGTACGATTGAGATTAATAGCATCCAGCTATATAGCGGCACCCAGCTGAGCTTGAGCACCGAAACCAACGCCACAAGAGTACAGCCTATAATTCCCGCATCAATAAGACGGGAAAAGGCGTTAATCTTGGCGTCGTGGCGACGTACCATCCTTGATATTTGATCGGTCATAGAAAAAACTGACTCTAAACGATAATTTCCTGAAATGAAGTGTACGCAATCGACAGCATGTGTCGATTGCGTAACACTCAAATTGTGAGCCAGTTATCTTTTAAACTTTGATCTGGTTATTGTTTTGACGATTTGCGTAAGCCAGCCAGACCTAACAGCCCAGATAAAAATAACCATGCCGCAGCGGGAACAGGCACTTCGGCTACAGCCCATTCAGTGTAGTGGGATACATCGTTGTCACCGCCCACTGTGACTTCTACCGTTTGACCTGAACTTCCATCACCATCAACCAGATATAGCCAGACTAAGGTTGAGGCTTTAATTGTTAGGTAACCGGAAAAATCCGCAGCAATGTCTATCGATTTACCGCTAAAACCACTCTCAGTTTTATCGCCGACCAGGTTGGGAACAACTACTCCCTCGAAGGCCAGCATATTGATCATATCCGGATCTAGGTGATCCTGTGCTGTACTGACATTGCCATTCGCGCCATAAAACTGGTTGGCATTAATATCGCTGATATCGCCAGCGGAGATTGAGCCGCCACAAGAGTTGGTGCAAAACAACTGATCGGCAACGCCATTGTCTGCGGCATCCGCATCTACACCGTCTGAGCCCCATATTGCTAGCAGGTCAACGGTGCCTGCGTGGGCTGTGGTAAGAGCGAAAAACCCTGTGAACAGGGTCGCTAGTAGTGTTGTTTTCATGATGTCGTCCTTGGAGTTTTCTCCATCGAATCCACAAGCATCTCTGGGATTTTTGTGAATTGTTTTTAACGTAACTGTGAGATCGCTCACATTTTATACAGGTAAGTTAAAAGATAGACTATGGCGATGGACTGTCAAGCTTTCGAGCTTAAGAAATATTCGCTTGTGTATAGATCTGGGATTATTACAGGCATTAAAAAAGGCGGCCCTTTCGGAACCGCCTTTGCACAATAAATACTGGTTGAAACCGGTATTTATCTGTTGAGCTTCTCTTTGATACGTGCAGATCGACCTGAACGCTCACGCAAGTAGTAGAGCTTGGCGCGACGAACTGCACCGCGACGCTTCACTTCAATGCTGTCAACCAGTGGGCTGTAAGTCTGGAACGTACGCTCAACACCGATACCGTTGGAGATTTTACGAACGGTAAAGGCAGAGTTCAGCTGACGGTTACGCTTGGCTAATACAACACCTTCGAATGCCTGCAGACGCTCACGAGTGCCCTCTTTTACTTTTACCTGTACAACAACGGTATCACCGGGGCTGAAATCAGGAATTTCTTTGCTCATCTGCTCTTTTTCAAGCGCAGCGATAATAGATACTTTATTAGTCATTTCTTGCTCCTCAATTTTCATTGGTTGGTGGCATGCCACCTGTTTTAGAGCTCTGTACAGAGAGGATGGTCACTATCCTTTGCCATCATCTGCCAGCGCAGCACTCATTTCCTTGAGTAGAGCCTGTTGCTCAGGGTTGAGCTCGAGGCGGTCCAGTAAATCTGGTCTTCGCTGCTGGGTTCGCACTAGTGATTGCTGCAAACGCCAACGTCTAATTTTTTCATGGTTACCTGACAACAGTACTTCTGGTACTGGCTGCCCTTGGTAGTCCTCTGGCCGCGTAAAGTGCGGGCAATCTAATAGGCCGTCGGCAAATGAGTCCTGATCAGCGGAGTCCTTGTGTCCTAGGGCTCCCGGTATTTGCCGGATCAACGCGTCCATCAATACCATGGCGGGCAATTCACCGCCGCTGAGTACGTAGTCGCCTATGGACCACTCCTCATCTACTTCTTGCTCTATCAGCCGCTCGTCGATTCCTTCGTAGCGGCCAGCAATCAGGATAAGTGACTGCTGTGTAGCAAATTTGTTTACTGCGCCCTGATTAAGGACCTGTCCCTGGGGCGAAAGGTACACCACTTTGGTGTCTTCACCTGCCCACTGCTTCGCAGCGGCTATGGCCTTGCGCAAAGGCTCTACCATCATCACCATGCCGGGTCCGCCACCGTAGGGGCGCGCATCGACTGTCTGGTGACGGTCTTCAGTAAAGTCTCTCGGGTTGAAGCTGTGACACTCCAACAAGCCATTCTTTACTGCACGTCCGCTAATACCATAATCGGTCAGCGAACTAAACATTTCCGGGAACAGGGTAATCAGTGCGATTTTCATTTACCTGTCCTCTGATACTGCTCTCTTTAAAGCTTTGTAACGCCGTTGAGAGCAACCAAGCTAAAAAGCTGGATCCCAGATGACGTCGATTGTTTTGTCCGCCATGCTAATGCTGGTGACAAATTGATCAACGTAGGGGATTAGTCGCTCTTCACGATCGATACTCTCACCATCGCCTTTGACGACTAACACATCGTTGGCGCCGGTTTCGAGAAGCGACTTAACCGTGCCAAGGCGAATCTGCTCACCTTCATAGTGGCTAATCACTGACAGCCCTTCGAGCTGATACCAGTAATAATCATCGCTTTTCAGCTCAGGTAGCTTGTCTTTCTCGACCAAAATATCGTTGCCACACCAGGTCTGCGCTATGTTGCGATCGTCGATACCGACAATGTGCGCAACTAGGCTCTCGCCGTGCCTGCGCCAGTCATCGATCTGTATCGCTTTCACGCCGGCGGCTGTATCTATCAACCAAGGCTGATAGGAACAGAGCGTCTCGACCTTTTCGGTGAAGGCGTGGACTTTCACCCAGCCACGAACACCGAATACAGCTGTTATGCGACCAACAACCAGAGTTTCCATCAATCATGATCTCCAGATGTGTTCAGCAACAGATGCAGAGATTAAGCAGCTACTACTTGAGCCTTGGCAGCTTCTTTGATCAGCGACTTAACGCGATCGCTAACCTGAGCACCCTGGCCCTGCCAGTAGGTAACGCGGTCCAAGTCCATGCGCAGACGCTCTTCAGCACCGCGAGCAACCGGGTTAAAAAAGCCTACACGCTCGATATAACGTGCGTCGCGGGCGTTGCGTGAGTCAGAAACTGTGATGTGGTAAAAAGGGCGTTTCTTTGCGCCACCACGTGCCAATCTAATTGTGACCATGTACTAAAATCCTGTGTTCAAACTGGCACAATCGCCAGAATTGATGCTTTTAAAA
>JAFMBU010000165.1 GCA_017858295.1 Porticoccaceae bacterium
GGCAATGGTTCGACTTTTCGCACCATCGCTATGGTTTTTCCCAAAGAGCAGGCCGGACCGGTATTAGGTTGGACTTCGGCTATAGCGGCCTATGGCGCCTTTTATATTCCCAAGGTCTTAGGTGAGCAGATCAAAGCGGCAACACCGGAGGTGGCGCTAATTGGTTTTGCTGTTTTCTACGGGCTCTGTGTGTTGATTAACTGGTGGTTTTATCTGCGTAAGGATGGCGAATTTTACAACCCCTAAGTAGGGGCGTTTTTCTCGTAAACCGGATATCAGATGTTGATATCCGGTTTTTTATTAACTGAGAAAACTCGGTTGAAAAGCGAAGGCCACTCTGGTGCCACCTTCAGGGCGGCGGGCAATCTCAACGTTGCCGTTGAGATGACGACTGCGCTCCTGAATAATCGCCAGCCCATAATGGTTATTTTTCTCGGCTTTTTCGGGAATGCCGATTCCATTGTCATCTATTAGCAGTTGAATGGACTGATTCGCATTCTGGAAAAGGTGGATATCCAATTGAGTTCCGAGGCTATGGTTGATGGCATTTTGTGAGGCCTCGCGAATAATCTGTAATAGATGAATTTCCTCTGTGGGGCTGAGGGGTAAGTTAGTCAGTTGGTAGTGCAGGGCAACCTGCATACTGTTGCGCTCATTGAGTTTATTGACTACCTGCTCTAGGGCGCTCTGTAGTCCGCCGGTATCGATCTTTAGCCTAAAGGTGGTGAGCAGCTCCCGGAGTTGACGATAGGCTGAGGTTAGCCCCTCACGAAGCTCATCGACTATGGGCTGCTGCTGGTCAAAGGCTTGGCTGTCGATGGATTTTTGTAATCGTGTCACTTGGATTTTTAGATAGGATAGGGCCTGAGCCAATGAGTCGTGGAGTTCCCGGGCGATTACTGTGCGTTCGGTGAGCATCGCCAGGCGACGCTGTTGGTTCCTGTGCACTGACAGAGACAGTGCTAGAGCAAACTGATCGGCCACTGAGCGAAGTAATTTCTCCTGCCACAACTTTAGGTTAAACGGCTTTGTGCTGTGACATTTGATTATCCCGTAGCCAGTCTCTTCTCTGATGATCGGGAAAGAGCATTCATCTGTCTCTTCAGAGCCCTCAGCGGTATTTTGAGAGCCTTCAGCGATATCTTGAGAGCATTGAAGAGCGTCCTGAGTATCTATTGGGCTATCGCCAATACAGCTGCTGCAATCCCGCTGAGAGCAGTCACTGATCTCGCAGTTGGCGGCGGCTATGCGCCGGTAAGGTCGATCACCTTGCTCGGTAAACAGGCAGATCTCGAGCTGTATCTCGCCGCCAATCACCTCGGCAAGCTGATCCAGTAACTGCTGATAATTAATCTCTTGCTGATAGCTGGCGAGGATTTTTCGCGCTGTCTCAAATAAAAATTCCAGGGCAATATTATTGTTATTTAATTCAGCGGTGCGCTGCTTTACTTGGTCGTCCATATCCCGATAAATCTGTTCCACGGAATTACTCATCTGATTGACCACGGAGCCCAGTAGCGCCAGCTCATCGCTTCCCTCGATGCGCGTTTGATAGCCATAGTCTCCCTTGCCAATGCGATCGGCAGCATCGGTAAGCTGAGCCAAGGGCTTTTCCAAGCGAGTTTTTAACAGGTTAAAAATAACCGCGCCCAATATCACAGTGAGAAACAGGGCGGTCAATTGAATAATGCGCAATAGCCGTATTTTCGATTCGGCGGCTTGCTGAAATGCGCTGACCACTTTTTCGGTTAGTACTAGCTGATTATCTATGGCTTGGGCTAGCTCAGGGCCACTTTTTTGCGTACCTAGAGCGACCTCTATCTGCGGCCGCAATACTGTGCGCCAATGTTGCTCCGCATTAAAGAAATGTTCACCTAATAGGTCTGCAGGGGGCTCTTGACGCTGTTGGGAGAACAGCGGGTGCTGCCAAGTATCATCCAACTGCTGCATATACTCTTTGGCTATCAATTTGTCCTGCTGCACCGTCGCCAGCCCAATGCGATAGGTCTGCATACGTATGGAGCCGGAGAGATTAATCGCCTGAGCGTCCTGATCGGTCTGATCAGTGGCCCACATCAAACTAAATATTGTCACTAACCCCAGGGCGATAATAGATACCAGCGCCACACTTATAGTTGAGGCCAGTGATGATGAAAAATCCCTTTTAAGATTGCGCAAATCTGACTACCCCTAATGATCGAAACTGACCTGTCTGTCCCATAAGAGTAGACCCTAATTAAAAAACTTATGGCACAACAGTCAGTTAGGTTCCGCTGCCTCTACCTACAAAGGGATAGCCTCGGTTTTAGGCGTTAGAGGCAGGCTTTATGCCCTTGATCTCGATCAAATGAATGTCGTTGTCGGAGACTTATATTTCAAGACTGGTTTGGGTCGATTCTCTTCTACAGTTGAATCTCTTAAATATGGGTCTCAAGGAGAAATATAAGCATGAGTCAGTTCTTAGATAAGTTGCGTTTTTTCGATATTAAAAAACAGAGTTTCTCTGGAGAGCACGGGGTTAGTACCAACGAAAATCGCGACTGGGAAAAGGGCTATCGCCGTCGCTGGCAGCACGACAAAGTTGTGCGTTCGACTCATGGCGTCAACTGCACCGGATCCTGCAGTTGGAAAATCTATGTCAAAGATGGGCTGGTTACCTGGGAGACTCAGCAGACCGACTATCCCCGCACCAGACCAGATCTACCCAATCATGAACCTCGAGGCTGCCCCAGGGGAGCCAGTTACTCTTGGTATATCTATAGCGCCAATCGCCTAAAATACCCCAAGGTTCGCGGTGCGCTGCTCAGTCTCTGGCGTGAGGCCCGCGAGCAATATTCAGATCCGGTCTTGGCCTGGGAATCTATAGTCACAGATCCAGTGAAGACCAAGAGTTATAAAACCAAACGCGGTCTCGGTGGCCTGATTCGCTCCAACTGGGATGAGGTCAATGAGATTATCGCCGCATCCAATATCTACACGGCAAAAACCTATGGCCCTGATCGTATTAGTGGCTTTTCACCGATTCCCGCCATGTCCATGGTCTCCTATGCTGCGGGCTCTCGCTATCTATCCCTAATTGGTGGCAACTGCCTGAGCTTTTATGACTGGTATTGTGATCTTCCGCCGGCATCGCCCCAGACCTGGGGGGAGCAGACCGATGTGCCGGAATCTGCTGACTGGTATAACTCGGGATATATTATGGCTTGGGGTTCCAATGTGCCCCAGACCCGCACGCCGGATGCTCACTTCTTTACCGAGGTGCGCTACAAAGGCACCAAGACGGTCTCTGTGACACCAGACTACTCCGAAGTGGCCAAGCTTACCGATGAGTGGATGGCGCCGAAACAGGGTACAGATTCGGCGCTGGCCATGGCCATGGGCCATGTGATTCTAAAACAATTTCATGTGGACAATCCGAGCCCATACTTTACCGACTATGTGCGCCGCACCACTGACTTTCCCTATTTAGTACGTCTCGACGAATGCGACTCTGGGTTACAGCAGGGACGTTTCTTACGCGCCTCAGATCTACTGGACAACCAGGGCCAAGAGAATAATCCCGAGTGGAAGACCATTGCGCTGGCGCCGGTTAATGGAACTGATCAACTGGTTTCACCTACAGGGTCCATTGGCTATCGCTGGGGAGAGAAGGGCAAGTGGAACACCGAGCAGCGTGATGGCAGCAGTGGCGAAGAGCTGGAATTGCATTTGTCCTTAAAACATTTGGCAGACGAAATAGTTGATGTGGCATTCCCTTATTTTGGCGGTCAAAAGCACGAGTACGACTATTTTCAACACACTGATCACGCTGATGTTCAGCAGCGCAAAGTCCCAGCCAAACGTATTACCCTGGCCGATGGCAGCACTGCATTAGTGGCAACAGTATTTGATCTGACCCTGGCCAATTATGGCGTCGACAATGGTCTCGGCTGCGGGAACTGCGCTAAGAGCTTTGACGAAGATATGCCCTATACGCCAGCTTGGCAGGAGCAAATTACCGGTGTACCCCGCGCTCAGGTGATCAAAATTGCCCATGAGTTTGCCGACAACGCCAACAAGACCCGCGGTCGCAGCATGATTATTATCGGCGCTGCCATGAACCACTGGTACAACATGGATA
>JAFMBU010000166.1 GCA_017858295.1 Porticoccaceae bacterium
GTATCGATCATTCTATTGGCATAGCCCCATTCGTTATCGAACCAGATCAACACTTTGACGAGTTTCTCTTGGCTCACCCTAGTCTGGCTGGCATCCACTATGCCGCTGCGCGGGTCGTGATTGAAATCACAGGAGGCTAAGGGCTCTTGGGTGAAGCCGAGGACGCCATTGAGAGAATCCATCGAAGCCCGCTCAAGAGCGCGATTAATTTTATCTATATCCACTTTGCTATTGAGCATCACCGACAGATCAATCACTGAGACATTCACCGTGGGCACACGCATGGCTTGAGCCTGAAAGCGTCCGGTCAGCTCCGGTAAAAGTCGATCTATACCCAGAGCCAAACCCGTGTCCACAGGAATAATCGACTGCATGGCAGCGCGAGTTTTGCGCAGATCTGTGTTGTGATACGCGTCGATAACCGGCTGATCATTCATCGCTGAGTGAATGGTTGTAATCACACCCCCTTCGACGCCGAACTGGTCATGTAGCACTTTGATTACTGGCACCACACAGTTGGTGGAGCAGGAGGCGCTGGAAATAATGGTTTCATCACCAGTCAGAAGATGCTGATTAACACCATAGACAATGGTGGCATCGACGGTGGGTTCAGCTGGCTGGGAAAACAATACGCGCTTAGCGCCACTGGCAATATGTTGCTCGGCAGTTTCGCGATCGGAAAAGGTACCACTGCATTCGAGTACGACATCTACATTGAGCGCGGCCCAGGGCAGCTGGTCAATATTGGACTGGTGAAGAATAGCGATGTTATCGCCATTAATGGTCAGCTGGTCTTCAGTGACTGTGACAGTGCCGGGAAAACGGCCATGAGTGGAGTCATAGCGGGTTAAATGGGCAATGGTTTTGCTATCTGCAAGTTCATTTATCGCAACCACTTGGACGCTGTTGCGCGCCTCTGACTCATAGAGCGCGCGCAACACCGAGCGGCCGATACGGCCATAGCCATTAATGGCTATGCGTAACACTAGCCAATGGCCTCAACAATATTGTTCACCACATTTTCAACAGTGAAACCAAACTCTTTCATCAGTTCGCCGCCGGGGGCAGACTCACCAAAGCTGGTCATACCGACAACACGGCCATCGAGACCGACAAACTTGTACCAGTAATCCGCATGCAAGGCTTCCACTGCAACACGCGCTCTAAGCGCTGCTGGCAATACCGATTCGCGATAGTCAGCGTCCTGGGCAGAGAAGATCTCGGCACAGGGCATAGAGACAACGCGCACCTGAGTGCCCTGCTCGGCTAGCTGTTCCGCGGCAACCATTGCGAGTTCAACTTCTGAGCCTGTGGCGATAACAATTGCCTGCGGCGCTGGGCAGTCGCGAAGGATATAACCACCGCGTTCAATATCGGCAACTTGCTCTGTGCTGCGTGGCATAGGCGCCAAACCTTGGCGGCTAAATACCAGGGCGCTGGGTCCGTCGCGACGAACTATGGCACTTTTCCAGCACACCGCAGATTCCACGGTGTCACAGGGACGCCAGGTGTGCAGGTTGGGCGTCGAGCGCAATGCACTGAGCTGCTCAACGGGCTGGTGGGTAGGGCCATCTTCACCGAGACCGATGGAGTCGTGGGTGTAGACAAAGATACTTTGCAGACCCATCAGTGCTGACATGCGCACTGCGTTGCGGGCATATTCCATAAACATCAGGAAGGTGGCGCCGTAGTTGACGAAACCGCCGTGAAGGGCGATACCATTCATCATTGCGCTCATACCAAATTCACGCACACCGTAATAGATGTAGTTGCCGTCAGCATTGTCGCCGCTGATGTCTTTGGAACCAGACCAGATAGTCAGGTTGGAACCGGCCAGATCGGCGGAACCGCCAAGTAGTTCGGGTAACATTGGGCCGTAAGTATTGAGACAGTTCTGTGAGGCTTTGCGCGAGGCAACCTTCTCCATCTTGTCCTGACACTGTTGAATATAGGCATCTGCCTGGGCATTAAAGTCTTCTGGTAGATCGCCGCGCGTACGACGCTCAAATTCTGCAGCTAACTCTGGGAACTCAGCGCGGTATTCTTCAAGCTGATTAGCCCAAGTAGTTTGTGCAGCAGTGCCTTTGGCAACGCCATTCCAACCGGCGTAGTGCTCGTCGGGAATCTCGAAGGGACCATGAGTCCAGCCCAGAGCTTCGCGGGTCAGTGCCACTTCGTCGACACCCAGTGCAGCGCCGTGACAATCTTCTTTGCCCTGCTTGTTGGGTGAACCAAAACCAATAATGGTTTTGCAGCAAATCAAGGTTGGCTTACTGGTCTCGGCATGAGCTTCTTCAATCGCCGCTTTGATTGCATCACTATCGTGACCGTCGACATTGGCAATAACGTGCCAGCCGTAAGATTCGAATCGTGCCGGTGTGTCATCGCTAAACCAGCCTTCCACTTCACCGTCAATGGAGATGCCATTGTCATCATAGAACGCTGTTAGCTTACCCAGCTTTAAGGTGCCAGCAAGAGAGCAAACTTCGTGGGAAATACCTTCCATCAAACAGCCATCACCAAGGAAAGTGTAGGTTTGATGGTCGACGATATTGTGGCCCGGACGGTTAAACTGCGCGGCGAGAACTTTCTCTGCCAGCGCCATACCCGTGGCATTACTGATACCTTGGCCGAGAGGACCGGTGGTAGTTTCAACACCTGGGGCATAACCGTATTCAGGATGGCCGGGAGTCTTGGAGTGCAACTGGCGGAAGTTTTTAATTTCCTCAATCGGCAAGTCATAGCCTGTGAGGTGCAACAGGGAGTAGAGCAGCATCGAGCCGTGGCCATTGGAGAGCACAAAGCGGTCTCGGTTGACCCAGGTTGGATCAGCTGGATTATGGCTAAGATAGTCATTCCAGAGAACTTCAGCAATATCTGCCATGCCCATTGGGGCACCTGGATGGCCACTATTAGCCTGTTGAACAGCATCCATACTGAGGGCGCGAACGGCATTTGCTAGGTCTCTACGTGAGGCCATGAATCATCACTCCTGGTAGTCAAATTTTAGGCGCGCATTGTCTCCTACCAGAGGTTACCAGTAAACCGATATTCGCTATGCCTAGGGTTTATTCCTAAGCTTCTCTGATGCCATAAGCACAAGCGCGTGGGTTAGGACTCTACTGCCTCGTGAAAATATCTATCCCGTCATGTAGCAACCTCCCTCAACCCTTATATAAAAATATTTTGATATATAAAAATCGCTATGTTAAAGTCCCGCCCATGAACAACCTCAGCCATTTTGACAGCCAGCCCAGATCAACCACCGACACCGGAGCCATTACCGCGCTCTGTAAAGCGGCGGGCGATCCGCTGCGCATGCAGGTTTTAAAGGTGCTGCAACAAAATGCCTACGGCGTTCTGGAGCTCTGTCAGGTGTTTGATATTCGTCAGTCAGCTATGAGTCACCATCTGAAAATTCTTGCCAATGCCGGACTGGTGGCAACCCGTCGCGAAGGCACAACGATTTTTTATCGTCGCAATGAGAGCCATCCGGACACAGATCTGCAGGCGCTGCAACATGTGCTGTTTCAAACTATTGACGACGCCGCTCTAGATCCCGCCCTGCGCACGCGGTTGGAGTCGATTAATACTGAGCGCTCAGCGGCATCGGTAGCATTCTTTAATCAAAATGCGGCGCGCTTTGAAGAAAATCAGGATCTGATTGCTAGCTGGGCCGACTATGGCGAGAGTGTCGAAAGCTTTCTCGACAATAGCATTGCAGCGCGCCAATCAGCGCTGGAAATCGGCCCAGGTTACGGTCAGTTTTTGGGTAAATTGTCGACCACCTTTAACCAGGTTACGGCTTTGGATAACTCTGCGGAAATGCTTGAGCAGTGCCGCACCAGAGCCACGAACCAAGGCCTACAAAATATCGACTTTAAGCTTGGTGACACCAATTTGGCGATCAGCGAAGGGCTGCGCAGCGACTGCATATCCCTGAATATGGTGCTGCACCACAACCCCACCCCGGGGGATATTATTGTGGCCTGCGCACAGCTTTTAAATTCCGGCGGTGTGCTCTTGATCACCGATCTCTGCGCCCATGATCAAGAATGGGTGCAAAAGGCCTGTGGCGATCTCTGGCTCGGCCTCGAACCTCA
>JAFMBU010000167.1 GCA_017858295.1 Porticoccaceae bacterium
GTTTTGGCGATTATTTCAAGCGCGAAGCGATTGGCTTTGCCTGGGAGTTTCTCACCGAAGTGCTCAAGCTGCCCAAAGAGCGCCTGTGGATCACCGTGCATATCAGTGATGATGAAGCTGCTGATATCTGGATCAATGAAATTGGTATAGACCCCAAGCGCCTGTCGCGACTCGATGAAGATAACTTTTGGCAGATGGGCGATACCGGGCCCTGTGGTCCCAGTACCGAAATTTTTTGGGATCACGGCGATGATATTCCCGGTGGTCCCCCAGGCAGCCCAGATGACGATCTGGATCGCTATATTGAAATCTGGAATCTGGTGTTTATGCAGTTCGAGCGCGACAGCAGCGGCAAGATGACACCACTGCCCAAGCCCTCAATCGATACAGGTATGGGTCTGGAGCGCGTTGCCGCAGTAATGCAGGGCGTACACAACAATTACGATATAGATCTATTCCAGCATTTGATTAAAGCAGCGGCGAAGATTATTGGCGTTACTGATCTGTCGGAAAACTCCTTAAAAGTGGTTGCCGACCATATTCGCTCCTGCGCCTTTTTAGTGGTTGACGGAGTTGTGCCATCCAATGAAGGTCGCGGCTATGTGTTGCGCCGTATTATCCGCCGGGCACTGCGCCACGGGCATAATCTCGGTGCCAGTGGCAGTTTCTTCCACAAGCTGGTGGTGGCTCTGGGTGAAGTGATGGGAGAAGCCTATCCTGAATTGCTGAGCATGCAGCAAGAGATTATTGCCACGATCAAAAAAGAAGAAGAGCAATTTGCCCGCACCCTAGACAAAGGTATGGGGGTATTGGAAGCGGCACTAGAGAATCTGTCTGGTGAACAACTTCCCGGTGAATTGATCTTTCAGCTCTATGACACTTTCGGATTCCCCACCGACCTGACCAATGATATAGCCCGCGAGCGCGGCTACAGCATGGATATGGAAGGCTATGAAGAATGTATGGAAGCTCAGCGCACCCGAGCTCGCTCCGCCAGTCAGTTTGGGTTGGATTATAGCGACAGCATTCGCGTTGCAGGCAGCACCGAATTTGTCGGCTATAACAGCCTTCAAAATAGCACTGATGTGATTGCCCTTTATGCTGCCGGTGAAGAAGTTACCTCAGCCGCAGTGGACACAGAAGTTGCAGTGATTCTCGGCAGCACACCGTTCTATGCGGAATCTGGCGGCCAGGTTGGCGACAGTGGTTATCTGCAGACCGCCTCGGCGAAAATTGAAATAACGGATTGCCGTAAAGCCGGTGAGCATCACCTGCATATTGGCAAGGTATTGTCTGGAGAGCTAAAGGTTGGCGAGACTGTAACCGCCACTGTGGACTGCTCCGTGCGCACAGCAACAGCCCTCAATCACTCTGCCACCCACCTATTACATTCGGCACTGCAGCAAATTCTAGGGGAGCATGTTAACCAGAAGGGCTCACTGGTGGATAGCCAGCGTCTGCGCTTTGACTTCTCCCATGGAGAGTCCATCAGCGCGCAACAGATTCGTGAAATTGAACATAGGGTCAACCGCGAAATCCTGCGCAACACGCCAGTAGAAACTGAAGTCATGACTATGGACGAGGCGGTTGAGAAGGGCGCCATGGCCCTCTTTGGTGAAAAGTATGGCAGTGAAGTGCGCGTGCTCAGTATGGGCGGAGACTTCTCAGTTGAGCTCTGCGGCGGCACCCACGTCAGTCGCACTGGCGATATTGGCCTGTTGAAAATCAGCGCTGAATCCAGCGTCTCGGCTGGGGTAAGGCGTATCGAAGCAGTCACCGGAGAAGCCGCTATAGCTTACTGTGACGCGTTGCAGGATACAGTCACTGATGTGGCCAATGCACTGCGCGCAGCGCGCCACAGCGTCGCCGACAAAGCCCTTCAGGTAGTTGAAGAAAACCGCAAACTGCAGAAAGAGATCGACGCACTAAAGAGCAAGCTCGCCAATGCTTCAGGCACAGATTTGATGGCTGATTTGCGGGAGATCAACGGCTTTAGTGTTCTGTCTACAGTAGTCGAAGGAGCCGATGCCAAAAGCCTCCGCGGTGTCGCCGATCAGGTTCGATCAAAGCTTCAGTCTGGTGTCTTTATGCTCGCCGCAGTGGACGGCGATAAAGCGGCACTGGTGGCCGGTGTAACTCAGGATTTGACAGATAAAATTAAAGCAGGCGACCTGCTCAAGTTTGTCACTGCCCAGGTAGATGGCAAAGGTGGCGGTCGCGCCGATATGGCTCAGGGCGCTGCAGGTAGCACCGAGAATTTGGCCGCAGCACTGGAGTCGGTTTACAGCTGGGTAAGCGATGCATCCTAGGGCTTTTTATCCTGGGCTCTTAACATTTGCGCAAGATTACTGTTTAATCTGCGCCCTTATAAATCTGAGGCGATAGCGTTTCGATGAGTTTAATAGTACACAAGTATGGCGGCACCTCCGTTGGCACCGTCGAACGGATAAAAGCGGTTGCGGAAAAAATCGCGGCCAAGCACCGGGCCGGCGATAAAATCGTTGTTGCTGTCTCGGCCATGAGTGGCGAAACCAATCGCTTGATCGGTCTGGCAAACGAGATCCATCAAGAACCCAGTCTGCGCGAGATGGACGTCTTGGTCTCCACCGGCGAACAGGTCACCATTGCACTGCTGTGTATGGCACTGGAAGCCACCGGTATCGGCGCGCGCTCCTATACCGGTGGTCAGGTACGTATTCTCACCGACGAAGCCCACGGTAAAGCACGAATCAAAGAAATCGACAGTCACCGTATTCACGCCGACCTCGATGCCGGTAGAGTCGTGGTTGTGGCCGGTTTTCAGGGCGCCGATGAATCGGGCAATATCACCACCCTAGGTCGTGGCGGTTCAGACACCACCGCAGTGGCCCTGGCAGCGGCTCTTAAGGCCGATGAGTGCCAGATATACACCGATGTAGACGGTGTTTACACCACCGACCCCAGAGTCGTGCCAGACGCTCGTCGACTGGACAAGATCACCTTTGAAGAAATGTTAGAAATGGCCAGCCAAGGGTCAAAGATACTGCAGATTCGATCAGTCGAGTTTGCTGGCAAATACAATGTACCACTGCGTGTAATGTCCAGCTTTGAAGATGGTCCGGGCACGCTGATCTCTCTTGAGGATGACGAGCAAATGGAAAAACCAGTAGTCTCAGGTATCGCTTTCAATCGCGACGAAGCCAAACTCACTATTCGCGGCATTCCCGATCAACCCGGTGTTGCCTACAAAGTGTTAGGCGCCATCAGTGAAGCCAATATTGAAATTGATGTGATTGTGCAGAACGTCGCCAAAGACGACTCTGCGACCATCACCTTTACCGTACACCGCAATGATCTGGCCCGCGCCTCCAAACTGCTCGAGCAAATTGCAGCAGATTTGGGTGCCAAAGAAGTCAACTCTGACGATCAAATTGTCAAAGTATCCATAGTTGGCGTTGGCATGCGTTCACACGCTGGTGTAGCAGCAACCATGTTTGAAGCACTGGCTGCCGAGGGCATCAACATCCAGTTAATTACTACCTCAGAAATCAAAATAACAGTGGTAATTGAGGAACGGTACTTAGAATTGGCAGTAAGGTCTCTGCATTCGGCGTTTGGTCTTGAACAATAACGTCTACATGCAGTCGGATCTTGGACTTGTTACGTAAAAACTGATAAGTTCTGCGTTGCTTGTGTAGATACCAATAAAAGCAAGCAGCGTTCAATAGGGGGATTGGCCGTGGGCACTATATGTGTTGCAGTGAGTATGGCGGATTAGGGAAATGGTTTTCACCAATGAGTGGTGAACAGTAGTGTAGGAGCTGTATATGTTAATACTTACTAGACGAGTCGGAGAGACTCTGGTCATCGGCGACGACGTCACCGTGACAGTGTTAGGAGTTCGAGGAAACCAGGTTCGCCTGGGGGTAAATGCGCCAAAAGAAGTGGCCGTTCACCGTGAAGAGATCTACCAGAGAATCCAAATGGAAAAAGGTGGTGCTGATTCGGCCCCCAGTGAAGATTCTTCTGATAACAGTCTTTGATTTTTACCTCAATGTGCTATTATGCCGCCGCTGAATTCAGGGCGGCATAGTTGTTTCTGAGGTCGGTTAAATAGTG
>JAFMBU010000168.1 GCA_017858295.1 Porticoccaceae bacterium
GGGATGCTTGGTATTGTGAGATACAGGTGCCGCGTTAAGGAGACCCTTCGGCTTCACTCAGGATGACAGGGTAATACGCTAAGGATCCCGGTAAGGTGCTCAGGATCCCGGCAAGGCGTTCAGGATAACAGTGGTTGGGGAAAACCTATTATTTAGGCAATACCACAAGGCCTTCATTGGGATTCATCTTTCCAGCAACCACCTCAGTATAAACCTCAGCAAAAGCTGCAAAATCAGGCACTGTCTCTACCGTCATCCAACCTGCACTCTGTTCCATTCGGGCTTTCATAAAAGCGCCGGCCCGCTGATTAAACCCATCCTGCCCCCAGTCACCCACGCGTTTTTGAATATGCGCAGGGGCAAAGAAAAAGCTGCTGCGCTGACGATTGATTTTGGCTGCCAACGGGTCATTTTCGGCGAGCGTGTCCCAGTGGGTCATACCCACACTGATACAGCTTTGCAGGTTGTCGCCTAAAGCTTCATGTATGGCACCTAAAACAGAGCGATTGCCTGCCATATCGACCATTACAGTGGCTTCGCTCGAATCAATATCACTTAACTTGCCATAACAAACAACCTCATCATAACAACCCAGCGAGGCGACAAAGTCATGGTTGGCGCTGGAGGTTACAGCAATAATTTTTGGGCGACTTTCTTTATCTGCTAGACCCTGGGCCAAGCCTATAGCGGTTTTGCTCGAGGCACTTAAAATAACCACTTGAGAGGCGCCATAATAGCTCTCAGACTGCAGGGCATCACAGAGGCAGAATGAGGTGACATGTAGCGGATTTAATAATGAGCGAACATTGTCAGTAGAGGCGTCATAGTGCGCCTCACCGGACATTAATAAATAGTTGTTGTACACCACAGGCAACTCTGCCCTATGGGGTGCGCCGTCCATAAATCGCAGCGGCGATACTTTTATCGGCGACATAACCAGAAAATCAGCCGGAGGAAAATAACCATAAATTCTCTCGCCCACAGCTAGCCCGTCAACCTTCGATGCAGTAACTTCAGCAAACCCCCAGACGGGTAGGCAACCCCACTCCCCGCTTTCATTGGCTGTTGCCGGGAAGAACTTCCAATAGCCTATGGTGTCGCCAGCGGCACCATAGGTGACATTATTGGCAGTAAAGGCAAAGCGTTCAATCTCGACTAAGACATCACCGTTTTTTAAATCGGCGAGGGCTTGAGCCTTATCGGTCTCAACTAAGCGTGATCGGGTAAGGTCTTTTTTATAGGTTTGAAATTCACTCATGCTTTGGCACCTTGGAATAGTTCTGAATTAGGTTCTGAATTAAGTTCAATATTGAACTGTTGTAACTTATTTATCGCAGGCATTGCGTTGTTTTGAATGCGCTGCAAAATCTCCATCTTTGACAGATCTTCTTTGTCAGCACTACTAATCAACTTAGTAAAACCATCCAGGCGATTCTCTCGCACCCAAAGTCGCAGTGTCTTATCCAGAGACCAATTAAATTGGTTCATCATCATCGCCAGTGTCATAGGAATAAAATCCACATCATGGTTTGGCGCTGGAACTAACGCGCAGAGGCGGTTTTTCTCGGCGTCGCTGTGGTAGTTAACCTCAACATAGGCCGCCATGGATGCGCTAAAGGCTGGCTGGTAAGCGCGTATCATCTGGGGGGTAATACAATTGCCATCAAATACAGGGCGCGGTTGTTTGTGCGCAAAAGATCGTTCAAGACTTGCCGAGCAATCAACATGAATATGGGCTGGGGTGGTCGCAATTTCACCCTCAGCTAAAACAATACGATCCTTTTCAATGGCCCTGACATGCCCCATTCGAACAACATTCTTTATCCGCTGTAACTGCTCAATCTCAGGCTTACTGATGGTGGCGGCATGAAACATAGTCGGCCGCACTTGTTTATCCAAACGCAGGAAATAGCCGCCCTCTTCAAGGCGATCGAACATATCGTCAATAGACGTGGCATTGCCAATCGCCTCATACTGCGCAGCGATAGAACCCACTGATTTATGGAAAAACTCATGAGTTGGCTGAGTATTCGCACGATCCAGTAGCCAAGCATCGCGAGAGCGAATCCAGGTAATATCATCTGGGTCGACGCCCTGGGCAAGCAACCATAGGCAGGCGTCTATACTCGTCTTACCGCCACCAATAACCACATAGCCGGCGGGTTTTTCAGCGATAGTTGGCAGATCATTGAGGGGCATAAACTGCGCTTCGGCCGCTATGGTGAAGTTCGGTGTATGAGTCGAAGGCACGGCAATGGTCAAGAATGTTGCATCGACCAATTTCTCGTAGTCCACGCTGTGCTTTTCACCTGTTAGCTTTGAGGTGAACTGTCCATCGCCTTCATATTCACACATGGGAAAGTATTGCACTCTGCCGCTGGCTAGAAATCGCTGGCGCATAACATCATCGAAGTAGGCGCAGATCTCATCACCGGTAGCCAGATCGCCCATGCCTTTATTTAAACCAATCTGATCAATTTCGCCGCGACTGAGCTCCTTAGAGCTAACCCCAAAAAACGATGAGGGCTGATGCAGAGTGACAAAGGGATAAGCCAGATTCCAGTGACCACCGGGCTTGGCATAACGGTCGACAATAATGATATTGGCGTCGGTTTCAGTAAACAGCGTATCGGCAAAGGCCATGCCCACTAGACCGCTGCCAATAATCAGATAATCTGTCTTTAGTGATTTGCCCACCCGCTACTCCTTTATTATTGTTATAAGCCCCCAAGCCAAGTATTAAAAACGGCCTTGCCGGCTAGGCTTAGATGTTATCCTCTTAGCCTTAAGTTACCAATGGGCAGCTCGGTAAGATACAATTTTATTCAGCATTAGTACTATTATTATCCGGACTAGAGAGATAACTATGCGCTACACACTTTTTTCAACGCCACTGCTCAGCCCAGCATTGCGAGTTCTGTCTAAAATTATCTTGAAACTTATTCGCTGGCGCGTCGATGGCTCATTGCCCACAGATCAAAAAAAGTACGTTCTTATAGTTGCACCTCATACGTCAAACTGGGATTTCTTTCTTTTTGTGCTTACGGTGTCTGTGCTGGGCCTGCAGCCAAGTGTGTTGATTAAAGATACGATATTTATCGGACCTCTGGGTTGGTTTCTGCGCTATTGCGGCGCCATTCCAGTGAATCGTAGACAGGCAGGGTCTCTGGTGACTTATATATCGGGAATCTATGCCGAGCGTGAGGAGTTTGTGTTAATTATTACCCCAGAGGGCACGCGTAGTCCTAATGCGAATTGGAAGCGTGGATTTCATCATGTGGCCAGAGCCGCAGAGGTGCCTATTTTGGTGGTCTATGTGGATAGTGCTTTGCGGACTATTGGTATTGAGGGGCTGATGGAGCCCAGTGAAGATGTTGATGGTGATATACAGAAATTGAAGACCTTCTTTGATGGGAAAAAGGGGCTTAAGCCGGGGAATTATGCCTCTTAGAGTCAGCTGTCAGATCAACTGGAACGCTGTCATCTGATTAGACACTCTGTCATGTCATGTCAGGTACCTTACTTTGTCGCACAGAGCGCCTTACTTTGTTATCCCAGGTGCGTTACTCCCTTGTCACCCTGGGTGCGTTACTCCCCTGTCATCCTGAGCGAAGCCGAAGGATCTCCTTAAGTCGGCACCTGTATCTGACAGTACCAGCCAGATAAAAAGGCTCGCTGCCAGCTGTTGGAGATCCCTCCACTGCGGTCGGGATGACACAAATCACACACCCACTGGCATCCTGAGCGCCTTACCGAGATCCTTAGCGCGTTACCCTGTCATCCTGAGCGTAGCCGAAGGATCTCTTTAAAGCGGCACCTGTATCTGACAGCACCAACCAGATAAAAAAAACTTGCTGCCAGCTGTTGGAGATCCCTCCATTGCGGTCGGGATTACACACTTCACACACCGACTGTCATCCTGAGCGAAGCCGAAGGATCTTCTTAAGTTAGCACCTGCATTTGACAGCACCAACTAGATGAAAAACTCGTTGCCAGCTGTTGGAGATCTCTCGTCGCTGCGCTCTGTCGAGATGACAAGATAGTTGAGTTGCACTTGATAGCTGGGTGCAAAGCTGATGGGGGACGGCAGGATT
>JAFMBU010000169.1 GCA_017858295.1 Porticoccaceae bacterium
TAACCCTAGTTGCAGGACCCTCCCGCAAAGGGGCGCAATTTATACCAGAAAGGCCAATCTGAATCAAACGAAATTGCCGGATTAGACCGGATTGAGGGATTTAATTGGCATAAGCTCATAATTTGCCCCGCTGGGCCAGAGAGACAACCTCGCCGCGGCCAATAACCAGATGATCGAGCAAGCGGATCTCAACCAGATTAAGCGCCTGCTTTAGACGCCGAGTTATATCTATATCCGCCTGACTAGGCTCAGCCAATCCCGACGGATGGTTGTGGGCAACAATCACCGCCGCCGCATTTTTGCGCAGAGCGCGAGCCACCACCTCCCGGGGATGAACACTGGCCGCATCCACGGTTCCCTGAAACAGCTCATAGGTATCAATCAGCTGATGCTTGCTATCCAGCAATAGCATCATAAACACTTCGCGCTTGTAATCGCGCATCTGCACCGAGAGATAATCACTGACCTTTTCCGGACTGGTAAACACCGGCTGACCTTCGAGCTGCTCCTGGAGGTAACGGCGAGTCAACTCCACCGACGCCTTGAGCTGGACAAACTTCGCGGTGCCCACCCCCTTGGCTTTGCAGAAGGTAGTGTGGTCCGAACTAATCAATCCCCCGAGACCGCCAAACTCCTTAATTAAGTCACGCGCCAAATCAATCGCGGTAATTCCCGGCAGTCCAGTGCGCAGAAAGATTGCCAGTAACTCAGCGTCAGAAAGTGCCGACGCCCCCCGAAGAATTAGCTTTTCGCGCGGCCGTTCATTCATCGGCCAGTGGGTTATAGCCATAGTAAGTCCTTATTTATTGCTACAGAAATCCTGCTCTTAATGGTATCTTACAGGCTTTATTTGAGCTGTCCGGACGATTAATGAGCACCCTTTCAAACAAACGAATAATAGTCGGCGTCAGTGGCGGCATAGCGGCTTACAAAAGTGCCGAGGTCGTCAGGCGACTTCAGGACGCCGGTGCTGAAGTTCGCGTAGTCATGACACCAGGTGCCGAAGAGTTTATTCGCCCACTAACATTGCAGGCACTTTCAGGTCATCCGGTGCATGCCGACCTGCTCGATCCAGAAGCCGAAGCTGGCATGGGCCATATTGAATTGGCGCGCTGGGCTGATCTAGTTTTGATTGCGCCGGCCACAGCCGACTTTATTGCCACCATGGTCCACGGTCGCGCCAACAGCTTATTAAATGCTATCTACCTGGCGACGCCAGCAATAGTTGCTGTGGCTCCGGCCATGAATCAAGGCATGTGGTCACACCCAGCCACCACAGCTAATATGGAACAGCTAAGTCAGCGCCAGGTGAAAGTATTTGGCCCAGACAGCGGCATTCAAGCCTGTGGCGATATTGGCCCAGGACGCATGCAGCAACCTGACATATTGGTTGAGCAAGTTGGCGCCTGCTTTGCCTCAATGCAGTTGAGCGGCAAGAAGCTGGTGATTACTGCCGGACCCACTCGCGAGGCCATAGATCCGGTGCGCTATATCAGTAACCACAGCTCTGGAAAAATGGGTTATGCACTAGCCGAAGCTGCCATTGAAGCTGGCGCAGAGGTCACTCTGATCTCAGGGCCGGTGAATCTCGAACCGCCCCAGCGCTGCACAGTAATTCCAGTGATTTCTGCCGCCGATATGCACAGGGCCACTATGAGCGCCTGCGCCGATGCCAATATTCTGATCGCTTCAGCTGCAGTAGCCGACTACCGACCCGTGACTGTTGCCACCCAGAAGATGAAAAAACACGCGGATGCCATGACCCTTGAGCTGGAAAAAAATGTTGATATTGTCAGCGCCGCAGCCAGTGAATATGAAAACCTATTTGTCGTCGGCTTTGCCGCAGAGACTCAAGATGTAGAGAGCTATGCGCGGGGTAAGCTCGAATGCAAAGGCCTAGACGCCATAGTCGCCAATGATGTGTCACGCAGCGATGTGGGCTTTAACAGTGATAATAACGAAGCCTGGTGGATCAGCGCAGACACCAGCAAGACCTTTAGTATAAGGAGTAAAACGCAACTGGCTCGCGACATTGTCGCCGCTATAGCTGAGCAGCTCGGTTAGCGAGTGCCGCGCCAATAAAGCCAGCCTGTTGCCACTTGAAATGGATCTAGTAAAAGAAAGAGAACATCTCCGCTCGGCCTATATTCCGGAGCTGGTGTTTCGCGACTATGATATTCGCGGCCTCGCCGACAGCGAAATAAACCCTCAGTTCGCGAGAAGTCTTGGCCATGCCCTGGGCAACTTAATAGGCAGCGCTGATCCAGCCCCTCTAGCCAGCTCTTTACCCGAGCATAGATTCCAACATTCAGTCTATGTGGGTCGCGATGCGCGACTAAGCTCAATGGGCCTGGCTGCAGCCCTTAAAGAGGGCCTAGTAGCCTGCGGCTGCAATGTTATCGACCTTGGCGAAATCACCACACCGGCGCTGAATTTTGCCGTGCATCATGGCAACCAAAGTGGCAACGGCATCATGGTCACCGCAAGTCATAACCCAGCCACCTATAACGGTTTTAAAATCATTCTTCAGCACCAGGTTATTTCCGGAGAAACGCTGCAGCAATTAATCCCGATGATGCGTGCCGACAAGTCCCATAGTGGTCAGCCAGCCGAGGGCGCGGGAAGTCAGATCGAGGCCGATATAGTCAGCCAATATCTCGATCATATTGTAAATATCAGCAGGATAAGTAAATCATTTAAGCTCGTTATTGATGGCGCCAACAGCGCACCTGGACCTATAGCAACGCAGCTTTTTGAGCGTCTTGGCTGCCTCGCCTTTCCCCTATTTTGTGATATCGACGGCTCCTTTCCGAACCACCCTCCGAATCCAGCAGATGAGAAAAACCTTATCGATCTGCAGCGCCATGTGGTCGAACAGCAAGCGGAGCTCGGCCTGGCATTCGATGGCGACGGTGATCGCGTAGTGGTTATCTCTGGTAGCGGAAAAATCGTCTGGCCCGATCAGCTAATGATGATCTTTGCCCGAGACGTATTGGCCCACCAGCCCGGCGCAGATATTGTCTTCGACGTCAAAAGCAGCAGTCGCCTGGCGGATATAATTCGCCAGTATGGCGGCAATCCGGTGATGTGCAAAACTGGCCATGCTCATGTCAGAAAGCAGGTCCACGGCAATAATTCTCCTCTGGGTGGAGAGTTTAGCGGCCATATTTTCTTTAATGATCGCTGGCGAGGATTTGATGATGGACTTTATGCCGCAGTGCGCCTGCTGGAAATTCTCTGTGAGCGGCAACAAACTCTGGATCAAGTTATCGACGAACTGGAGACCAGTGTCTCCACCGCTGAGATTTTGTTGCCAGTCAGTGAGCCTGAAAAATTTCACCTAATGAAAACCCTCTCGGCTGGCTGCCAATTTCCTCAAGCCCATGTCATCTGTCTCGACGGATTACGTGTAGAATACCCCACTGCTTGGGGTCTTATTAGAGCGTCTAATACCTCAGCAAACCTGACTCTGAGATTTGAAGCCGACGACGAACATGCCATGGCCGAGGTCAAGACGGCCTTTCGCAACGAGCTGTCGCCCTTTATCAACAACATAAAAGAATATATTTAATATGTCATTAACTAGCACCGAAGCGAAGACCACAGCAGAAGTAATCGCTCGCACACTACCCTATATCCAGCGCTTTTCAGGTAAGACCGTAGTCGTAAAATATGGCGGCAACGCTATGGGTGATAACAAACTGCAGCTGAGCTTTGCCCGAGATATAGTGCTTATGAAGGCGGTGGGTATCAATCCCGTGGTCGTGCACGGTGGCGGTCCACAGATCGGTGAACTGCTTGAGCGTCTATCCATCGAATCAAAATTTATTGACGGCATGCGCGTCACCGACAGCAAGACCATGGATGTGGTGGAGATGGTTCTGGGCGCTACCGTCAACAAAGAAATCGTCAATATGATCAGTGCCGCTGGCGGCCGAGCATTTGGCGTCACTGGCAAAGACGGCCAACTCATTAAAGCCAAAAAACTGGTGGTCTCCCACAAGACGCCAGATATGTCGGCACCAGAAATTATCGATATAGGCCAGGTGGGTGAAGTGGCCTCAATTGATACCAGCGTAATCAATATGCTGGT